>JALRKI010000123.1 GCA_023254815.1 Flavobacteriaceae bacterium | reverse complement strand
CGAAGGCTTCAAAATTCCAAAATACGCTGCTTGTCCGTTGCTCGTCAATATGGTGCGTGCAGGCAAATTAGGTGTAAAATCAGGTGAAGGGTTTTACGATTATAGTACGACCAGAAAAGCTGAAGTTGTCGCATCACAATTCTTAAAATAGCGGCAAAGGCATGGCTATAATACTGCCTTTTCGCGCTTATAGGCCAGCTCGTCATACCTCTGCCGAAGTAGCGTCGCAGAGCTATGACAGTTACGACCCAAAAGTCAGGGAATCCTTGATCAATAGCGAAAAAGTGTCCTTTTTAAAAATAATCGGAGGTGCATACAAGACTTACCCAAAATCGCCCCTATCGAGATATAAAGCGGTACGAAAGGCTTATGAAAATGCAATAAAAAATGGCGTTTTGGTTCAAGACGCTGTTGAAACTCTTTACTTCTATAAAATACAAACAGCTGCGGGAAAAACTTATTTAGGCACGATCGCCTGCCTGCCTGTATCGAGTTATGACGATAATACCATAAGAAAACACGAGGACACGCTTACGGCAAGAGAATCCATTTTCGAAACCTATTTGGGGACCGTAAATTTTAATGCCGAACCTGTTTTGATCAGTTTTCCCGATAACGAATTAGTAACCCAATTGATAATCCGATTCACTCAATCTGCACCCATCGACCAATTCAGTTGCTCAAATGGTCACCAGCATACGATTTGGGCTATATCACAACCAGATGACATCGACACCTTTCAATCTGCATTCAACAATATCCCCCATCTTTATATCGCCGATGGTCATCATAGAGCAGCCTCCTCCAGCAGATTAGCAGGCATGAGAAAAGATCAAAACAGTCAACAGTTTTTAACTTTTTTAATTTCAGAATCGCAGCTTCAAATTTTAGAATTCAATCGATTTATTACCGATTTTAATGGCCATTCAGTCGAAGAATTCCTGAGGCTCATCTGTCATTCGTTTGAAGTCAAAGCGCTTGGTCAACAATTCAAACTTCCTGACAAGGCCCATCAGTTCACTCTATATCTGAAAGGACAATGTTATGAACTGACCGTGAAGGATCATTACTTTCTGGAGAAACATAATCCTATAGAAAATCTAGACGTTTATATTTTAAATACCTTAGTTTTTGGGCCCCTTTTGAACATCACCGATCTCAAGTCCGATAGTCGGGTACAATTCGCACCAGGTAATCAATCTGTCCAGGAGCTTCAGAACAGGATAGACCAAGGGGACTTCAAAGCCGTATTTGGACTTTATCCAATCACAGCACAAGAAATTCGCAATGTAGCAGACCAAAAAATGACCTTACCTCCCAAAAGCACCTATATTTTACCCAAATTACTCAGCGGTTTAACTATTTACGAAATGTCATGAGTATATCCGATAACATTTATAATTTGAGGAAAAGCCTTCCTATTGGAGTAGAACTCATAGCCGTTTCTAAAACCAAGCCCATTCAAGTCCTTGATGAAGCCTATCAAGCTGGACAGCGCCATTTTGGAGAGAATAAGGTTCAAGAAATGGTTCAAAAGTACGAAGCGATGCCCAAGGACATCTTTTGGCATATGATTGGGCATTTACAAAGCAACAAGGTCAAATACATGGCATCATTTGTACATTTGATACACGGGGTTGACAACACCTCCTTGTTGGAAGAAATTAACAAACAAGGGCGAAAGCACGACAGAGTGATCGATTGTTTACTTCAAATAAAAATTGCTCAAGAGGAGACCAAGTTTGGATTGGAGCCTGAAGCGGCCTTGGCAATTTTACAATCTCAAGAGTACAAAAACTTCAAATTCGTTCGAATTACTGGCTTAATGGGCATGGCGACTTTTACCACTGACACGGCTCAAATTCAAAAAGAGTTTGAACTGTTAAAATCAACTTTTGACCAATTTCGAAGCCTTGATAGTAGGATTGAAACTCTGTCTATGGGCATGAGTGGAGATTTCAAGATAGCCATAGATTGCGGCAGTAATTTGGTACGAGTAGGTAGTTTAATATTTGGTGAACGAAACTAAAATTAAGATCATATTTTCAATAATCGACATAGAGACCACCGGAGGTAAATACAACGAAGAAGGAGTAACAGAGATTGCCATCTACAAGTTTGACGGCCTGGAGATCGTCGATCAGTTCATTAGTTTGGTCAATCCAGAAAAACCAATTCAACCTTTCGTGGTAAATTTGACGGGGATCAATTCAAATATGCTCAGGAGTGCTCCAAAATTTTATGAAGTCGCCAAACGCATCATCGAAATAACCACCGATACGATTGTGGTGGCTCACAATGCAAGTTTTGACTATCGCATTCTTCAAATGGAATTTGATCGGCTGGGTTATGCTTTTGAGAGAAAGACCTTATGCACTGTCGAACTGGCTAAAAAACTAATTCCCAATCAAGATTCATACAGCCTTGGCAAATTGTCTCGAAGTTTGGGTATCGCGGTAAGTGATCGCCACAGAGCATCGGGCGACGCTTATGCAACAGTCAAATTATTCAAACTGCTATTGTCCAAAGACACGACAAAATCGATCATTACAGCGGCAATTAAGCTGACTCCAAGACATCAAATGGAGCCGAAATTATTGGATCTGTTAGCTCCTCTACCCTCCGAAACTGGCGTTTACTACATCCACAATAGCGAAGGAGACATCATTTATATTGGAAAGAGTAAGAACATCAAAAAAAGGGTCAATCAGCACTTTATTGGCACTGACGTCAAGAGCAAAAAAATCCAACTTCAGGTGGCAGGGGTAAGTTTTGAAACTACTGGGAGTGAAATCGTTGCGCTGCTCAAAGAAAGTGAAGAAATCAAAATCAACAAGCCTCGTTTAAATCGCGCTTTGCGGCGTTCTATATTTACTCATGGATTGTTCAGCTTTGTTGATGATTTGGGTTATCTCAATTTACAAACCAAGAGTTTGAAAAATAAGGACCTTCCTATCACTACTTTTGGCAATATTTTTCAAGCTCGAAAGTACCTGATGGACGTTACAGAAAAAAATCAACTGTGTCAAAAACTTACTGGTCTCTACCCCTCAAATTCGAGCTGCTTTAGCTACAGCATCAAACAATGTTTTGGGGCGTGTTTGGGAGAAGAATCGCCAGAGAGTTACAACCGTCGTGTCCAATCGGTGATCGACAAGACTAGCATGGACAACAAAAACTTGTTGATTATCGACAAAGGAAGAGCCGTTGACGAGCGCAGCGTGATTTGGATCGAAAATGGCAACTTCAGAGGAATGGGATTCTTTGACCTGAATTATCAAATTAACAACCCCGAGGTTTTGCAGAGTGTTATAACTCCAATGAGTTCAAACAAAGATGCCGTCAGAATCATTCAAAGCTACATAAGAAGAAGTAAATACTTGAAAATTATCAATTTAGACGAGTAACCATAGATTCCTATTTCTTTTATTACCTTTGATTTATGGACAAGTCACCACCTCTAAAACCCTGGCAAATAAGACTTCATAGAATAATTTATGAAGCCGATACTCCTGCAGGAAAACGATTTGATGTCATACTCTTGGTTTTAATAATGGCTAGCATTTTAGTAGTAATGCTTGAAAGCGTGGCTCATATTGACGAAAAATACGGCGACATACTCCATGTAGCAGAATGGGTCATAACCATTTTGTTTTCTGTTGAATACATCACTCGGATTGTTTGCATTAGGCAGTCTTGGAAATATATTTTTAGTTTTTATGGCATTATTGATTTCCTATCAACCATCCCCCTTTATCTTTCGACTATTTTTACTGGATCACAGACCTTGATTACCTTTAGGGCCTTGCGACTGCTGCGAATTTTCAGGATTCTCAAGCTTGGGAGATTCATAGGTGAATCGAATAATTTTATAATCGCTTTAAAAGCGAGCCGAGCAAAAATTGCAGTATTCCTTTCCTTTGTCCTCATTCTTTGTGTGGTGTTAGGAACACTCATGTATCTCATTGAAGGTGGTTCTAGCAGCGGTTTTACTAGCATTCCAAGAGCAGTGTACTGGGCCATTGTAACACTAACCACCGTAGGATATGGAGACATTGCTCCAGTTACTCCTCTTGGACAGAGTATTGCAGCCCTGATTATGATTTTAGGTTATGGCATTATTGCTATTCCCACAGGTATTGTGAGTTCAGAAATGACCAAAACAAGACAAAATTTCATAAACATCAACACTCAATCTTGTTCAAACTGTGCTGCCACTTCCCATTCGGATGATGCAGAATATTGCAATAAATGCGGAGCCTCTCTTCATCATGAATAATGAATTAATCGTTGTAGTTGGCCCCACAGCAATAGGTAAAACCAAATTCGCCATTGAGTTGGCTCAACATTTTAATACCAGTATTATTTCGGCAGACTCAAGGCAGTTCTACAAAGAAATGTCCATTGGAACCGCCGTGCCTTCCAAAGAAGAACTGGCCGCTGTTCCTCACTTTTGCGTCCAGCACAAAAGCATTCATGATCATTATAGTGTCAGGGATTTTGAAAATGAAGCGCTATTATTGATAAATCAATTGTTTAAAAAAAATAATAAAGTAATTCTCGTTGGAGGATCAGGACTATACGTCAAGGCGGTTGTCGAAGGATTGGACCACATTCCAGATATCGAGCCATCGATTCGAGAAAAACTTAACAAAAATTTGAAAGTGAAAGGTTTAAAATTTTTAGTTGATCAATTGCAAGAATTAGACCCTGCCATCATAGAATCCATAGACATCCAAAATCCCAGAAGAGTCATTCGAGCCTTAGAAGTGGTCTTGAGTACTCGACAGCCCTTATCGACATTTCAAAAACACGCTAAGGTTAAAAGACCATTTAAGGTTAAAACCATTGGGCTAAGTGCTGATAGAGCAATATTGTATCAAAGAATTGAACAGCGCGTGGATGCCATGATTGCAAACGGCCTGATAGAAGAGGCTAAAGGACTCTTTGAACATAAAGACTTGAACGCACTTCAAACAGTGGGTTATCGGGAATTATTCGATTTTTTTGATAGTAGAGAGACACTTGACAGTGCGATACTTAAGATTAAGCAAAATAGCAGGCGATTTGCCAAACGTCAAATGACCTTTTTTAACAATCAAATGGTCGTCGATTGGCACGATTACAGCACACCACGAGAAAAACTGTTTGAGCTACTTTAAGCTAAATCTATCTCGTAACCACCAATCGGAATCCTTCTCCGTGAATGTTTAATATTTCAACGTTTGGATCAAGCTTGAGATACTTTCTAATTTTAGCGATGTAGACGTCCATACTTCTAGAGGTGAAATAGTTGTCATCCCGCCATATCTTGGTTAAAGCGAGTTCACGTGGCATGAGGTCGTTTTCGTATATGGCTAATAGTCGTAGGAGATCGTTTTCTTTAGGTGATAATTTGAAAGGTTCTTGGTCCTTATAAACTAAAAGTCGAAGTTTTGAGTTGAGCTTGAAATCACCTATGTTGAATTCAAATTTTTTACTATCCGCCAAAGAGTCAGTACTTTTGCGTTGTAAGATTGCTTTGATTTTCATCAAGAGCACATCACTGTCAAAAGGTTTGTTCAAATAGTCATCGGCACCAACCTTGTAACCCTTAAGAACATCTTCCTTCATGGTTTTTGCGGTTAGAAAAATAATTGGTATTTCGGTTGATTTCTCTCTGATTTCTTTCGCCAAGGTAAACCCATCTTTATAGGGCATCATTACGTCAAGAATGCATAGATCGACATCGTTTCTTTTGAATTTTTCAAATCCTTCCAGACCATTTTTGGCCAAAATGACTTCGAATCCATTGAGACTCAAAAAATCTTTGAGCACAGAGCCAAAGTTAAAGTCGTCTTCTGCTAATAATATCCTTTTTGTCGTGTCCTCCATAATTTTATGATATAATGGGTAGTTTAATTGTAAACGTGCTGCCCTTGCCTTTTTCGCTATCAACATCTATGCCACCTTGGTGATCCAATACGATACTTTTAACATAGGCAAGACCAAGTCCCTGTCCCTTTACGTTGTGGACATCTCCGGTGTGCACTCTGAAAAATTTTTCAAATATTTGCTTTTGATCGGCTTTAGTCATGCCCTGCCCCTTGTCGCTAATCGTCAAAACAATAAAATTTCCAACCAATTCCGTTCGAACAGTAATCTCAGGAGCATTGTCTGAATATTTGATGGCATTGTCAAGAATATTGACAATGACATTGGTCATGTGCATGTCACTAGCCAATATTGCAGACTTAGGAGCATCGAGATGGGTTTTTATTATTCCATGTCTTTCAGCTAAAATCAGCTCAATATGGGCTATAGCATCGTGGATTAAATCATGGAGTTTGACACGTTCTTTGGTCAAATTCAAATCATTTTTTTCTAACTGGGAAATCCG
>JALRKI010000122.1 GCA_023254815.1 Flavobacteriaceae bacterium | reverse complement strand
CTTTTGCTGAGGCTATGAATCGGCTTATCTTTGACCAATCACTTTACCAATTTTGCAAATCCAACGCCAAAACAAGTGTAGCACATTTGTCCATCGATAGGGTTGCAGAGCAATGGCAAAACTATTTAAATCGGGTATGATGAACACGGTTGACCATGTTATTAAAATTGAGATTCCAAGTTTGAAAGATCCAAGAGGGTCTTTGGCGATTATTGAAGGAGAAGTACTGCCTTTTGCTATTGAGAGAGTTTATTATTTGTATGATGTGCCCAGTGGAGCTTATCGCGGTGGTCACGCTCACAAATCCTTGGTACAGTGTTTAGTAGCCCTCAGTGGAAGCTTTGAGGTTTTGGTTGACGATGGATTGAATCAAAGGAGAATCATGTTGAATAAACCTGATATTGGGCTTTTGATCCCTTCGGGTATTTGGCGTGAATTGGACAATTTTTCTTCAGGAGCGGTCTGCCTTGTTTTGGCCTCAGAGGTCTTCGATGAATCAGACTATATCCGAGACTACAATAAGTTCAAGGAAATCAAAATCTAATACCCCTTTTTTGAAAGGGCAAAATACAACTTATAAAAATCTAAATACCAGAGAGGAGCAATTCCTATTCTTAAAATCAGCTTCAAAAAGGGAAGTTTTAGCCAAAGCCAACCACGAAGAATAGCGCGCAAGTTTTTTGAAACAATTTTTTGACGGATGGCAAGGAGCTTGCTTTGTTCTGGACCGATAAGATTGAGTTCCTCAAATTGAACTATTTGCTCAGCCGTTGCTTGACATTTTTTTAAAAAAGTTAAGTTGTCTTCCAAACCATCATGGTATACCGGATTGTCAATGTGAAGAATTTTGACGTCATTACTGTGCAGATTTCCGCTCAAAACCAAATCGAGTCCATAGCCATTCATTTCTTTTGGGTTACAGGTCAGAAAAATAGATTTGTCAATGAGCAAATTCCCCGAAAAAACATAGCGGTAGGGCTCTTTCATGCGGACATTGGCAGGTACTTCTTCTCGGTTACGGCCAAATTTCAATCTTAAATTAAAATGAAAATCGTCAATTTTTCGATAGGCGTATCCACCAAGGGCGACTTTGTAATGAACTTTGGTTTTTATAACAGAAATGTATTGACGGTAAAAATCTTCATGCACGGGAATAGTATCGCTATCGACAAAGAGCAACCAAGGATACTTGGCTTGGTTGGCAAGCCAATCTCGTGTTGCCGTTCTTCCTTTGTTCACTTCAAATTTGAAGTAGGAGCAGTATTCCTTATTATTAAGTAGCCTATTGTGTTCAAAATTTTCAGTCGAACCGTCATCGACAATGATTATTTCAAAGGGAAAGTGCAACTGCTTGGCTTGTACAAGCAAAACCTCGACCAAATGGCCAACGTCATTGTTATACGCGGGAATTAAAATTGAAACCATTTAGGATTGGCGTTGAACTACTTCAAAGACACTGTGGTTGTCGCACTTAAGAGTTCGTGATGGATATCGAGACAAAATGGCATAATCATGAGTGGCCATGAGAAAAGTTTGTCCTTTTTTATTGAGATCTCGCAACACTTCCATCACCTCAAAGCTCGTTTGAGGATCAAGGTTACCTGTAGGCTCGTCAGCCAATATCAGCTCAGGATCGTTAAGTAAAGCTCTTGCAATGGCAACCCGTTGCTGCTCACCACCCGATAACTCATGCGGATACTTACTCCCTATGTTTGACATGCCTACACTATTAAGCACTGTCTCACTCTTATCTTGAATTGCCTTTTTGTCTTTCCATCCAGTAGCTTGGAGCACAAACTTCAGATTGTCATAAACACTTCTGTCGCTCAAAAGGTTAAAATCTTGAAATACTACTCCAATTTGTCGACGAAGCATCGGTATGTCATTAGATTTTAGCTTTTTAAGATCAAAGCCCACAATAGTCCCTTCACCTACTTTTAATGGAATTTCCCCGTTTAGGGTTTTAATGAAACTACTTTTTCCCATACCTGTTTTTCCGATCAGATAGACAAAGTCACCTTTTTTCATTTCAAAATTGACATCCTTCAAAATTTCTTTCTCCCCTTGAAAGATGGAAGCACCTCGAAACATTATTACAGAATCACTCATAGTTTATAGTCAAACAAAGTAGGGTAAAAGTATCACAATTATACAACTTAATAAAGCGAATCAATAAATCTATTGTTGAATCCAGACTCAAAAGTCAAATAATATTGGCGTTCATACTTTGGCGACCATGTATGCGTTATAAGTAATAGTTTTGCTAATGAACAAGTAGTACTTAACTTACCCTATAAAATGAAAAAGACGATTGTCCTATCCACATTATTTCTTATTGGTATTGGTCTCCAATCCTCAGCTCAGCAGAGTGGTGCCTACGATATTGAAATGAGTCAATTTCAGCGAGCATTTCAACTGTATGAGTCTGGTCAATATGATGCCGCTATTAGTCTTTTTAACAGAGTACGCGAAAATGCCAGCAATACCTTTATTAGGGCTGATGCAGAATTTTATATCGCCAGCGCCTCTGTCAGAACTCAGCAGAAAAATGCTGAACAATTGATGGATAAATTCATCTCCAATTATCCAACTCATCCAAGACGCAATTCCGCTTATTTCGATGTGGCCCAATTCTATTTTCGAAACAAACAACCTGCCTATGCTTTGAAATGGTTTGAAAAAGTGGATGAACAAGTGTTGTCTACAAATCAGAAAAACGAGTTATACTTTCAAAGAGGGTATTGCTATTTTGTAGGTAAGAAATATGAGAAAGCAAAGGCAGATTTTTTGAGAGCTGTGCGAAGCTTAGAATACGAAGAAGACGCCAAATACTATTTGGGCTACATGGCCTACGAAGGAGATGATTATGACCAGGCTTCTCTTTACTTCGATCAATTACAAGACTCAAATGAGCAAGCTTCTACCCTGAATTATTATCAGGCCGATAAAAACTACAAGGCTGGTGAGTTTCAACGGGCTATTGATTTTGCCCAACAAGGTTTAAAGCAAAGTGTTGCCGAAGACATTTCTCAGCTTTCAAAAATTATTGGCGAAAGCTATTTCAACTTGAAAGAATATGACAAGGCTTTACCCTATCTGAAAGAATACAAGGGAGTCGGAGGAAAATGGGAACATGTAGATTTTTATCAGCTGGGATACGTTTACTTCAAGCAAAGGAAATTTGAGCTGGCTATAAGAGAGTTTAATAGAATACTCGATGGAAATGACGCAGTTGCACAGAACGCGTATCATCATCTGGCTCAGTGCTATATGGCTTTAAATAAAATGTCAGAGGCCCTTACAGCATTCAAAAATGCTTCTGAACTGGATTTCGACCTTGAGATAAAGGAGGATGCTAGTTTGCAATACGCCAAATTGAGTTATGACGTTGGAAATCCATATCAATCTGTACCAGATATTTTAAATCATTATTTAATGCAATATCCCAATTCCACTGGAAAATCTGTGATTGAATCTATGTTGGTGAATGCTTATGTGACATCCAAAAACTACCAAGCGGCTTATGACCTTATGGAATCAAATAATAAAGCCGTTGATCAAGAAACCTATCAAGCAGTGGCATATAATTTGGCGGTTGAATCTTATCAACAAGGAGATTATAAAAAAGCCAAAAATTTATTTAAAATGACCAAGGACAAAAATGGCAGGACCATTTTAGGTCTTCGCGCTGCTTATTGGCTTGGTGAGCTGGCTTACAATGGTGGAGACTATGACGCTGCCATTGCTATATTCCAAAATATCAAACTCAATAAAGCATTCGATAGCGCTCCGGAATCGCATCTTATCGACTATTCCTTGGGGTATGCCTACTTCAGCAAAGAGGATTTCAAGAATGCGGCTGATGCCTTTGAAACTGCCCTCAAAAGCCTGTTTGATCCTATAAAAAGAAAAGATGCTTTGTTGAGACTAGCAGACAGTAAATTCGCTCAAAGTGAATTTAGAAATGCGCTCAACAATTACATTCAAGCCCAAAAAACATTTGAATTCAACAATGATTATGCAGTGTATCAGCAAGCAGTTTGCTTGGGATTACTCAATTATCCTGAAGAAAAAATGGAACTGCTCCAAAATTTTTCTAAAAATTTTCCAAAATCAACATGGAGGGATGATGCTCTGTTACTGATGGCCAATGATTTGGCTAAGTCAGGAAAAACCAATCAGGCAATTTCCGTTTACAATCAATTGGTTAGCGATATTCCAAACAGCCCATTACGCTCAAAAGCCGACCTTAGAAAGGGTTTGTTGTTTTACAATTTGGGTCAAAATGACAGCGCCTTAAAATCACTAAAGCCAGTTGCTCTAGCACATAGCGATCACCAACCGTCGCACGAACGAACGGAATATCCATCTTCGCTAGCGCCTGTTCAAGTCCAAGATTTGTCATTAATGTACCGACAACAC
>JALRKI010000004.1 GCA_023254815.1 Flavobacteriaceae bacterium | reverse complement strand
AATGTTGGCAATGAAAACACCGCAATTATTGTAAGGTCAAACAAAAGAGCCAATCTCTATAATCAGCAAATTCGGACTAGGATTTTGTTCAACGAGGCGCAGTTGTCTGTGGGAGACTATTTGATGGTCGTAAAAAACAATTATTTTTGGGTAAAACCCGAAACGGAGGCTGCTTTTATTGCCAATGGTGATACCATAGAGGTATTAGAAATTTTCAAATTCGAGTCCATTTACGGCTTTGATTTTGCCCGTGTCAAGATTCGCTTGGTTGATTACCCAAAAATGAAACCATTTGAAACCGTGCTACTGCTCAACACGATATCCTCAGAAACGCCGGCATTGACTTATGAAGAGAATAACCAACTCTATAATGCCGTGAAGGAAGACTACGCTGGAGAATCGTCTAATTACAAACGGTTTTTAAAAATCAAACAAAACCCTCACTTTAACGCCTTACAAGTTAAGTTTTCTTACGCCATGACTTGTCACAAATCACAAGGCGGACAATGGCATACGGTATTCATCGAACAACCTTATTTACCCGATGGGCCAGATGTGAATTACTACCGCTGGTTGTATACAGCCATGACGAGGGCTCAAAATCGGCTCTATCTATTGGGGTTTGACTCGAACTATTTCGACTAATAGGGTCGTTAGGAAAACGAAAATAATAGCTTAAATTTGATTTTTGACTTTACGATGAAAACAATTGCAATGATTCCCGCCCGATACGACGCATCGCGTTTTCCTGGGAAATTGATGATGACCTTAGGTGACGCTCCAGTAATTGTTCAAACCTACAGAGCAACTCTTAATACTGGGCTTTTTGACGACGTTTTTGTAGTAACGGAAAGTAAACTTATTTTTGATACTATAGTCTCACATGGTGGTAAGGCGTTGATGAGCAAATTGGACCACCAATCGGGTAGCGACCGCATTGCCGAAGCAGTGCAGGATATGGACGTCGATTTGGTCGTCAATGTTCAAGGAGACGAGCCTTTTACGGAGAAAAAGAGTTTGCAAAAATTGATTGCGTCATTCCATCAAGATTCAAGAAAGGAAATTGATTTAGCCTCTTTAATGGTGAAAATTTCTGATCCAAAAGAAATACAAAATCCAAATACAGTAAAAGTAATCACTGACCAAAGAGGTTTAGCAATCTATTTCTCTCGTCATCCCATTCCATTTTCACGAGATAATTCAAGTGAAACTCAATTTTTTAAACATAAAGGCGTTTATGCCTTTAGGAAACAAGCCCTATTGGATTTCCAAAAACTCCAGCCGCAAATGTTAGAATTGTCTGAAAAAATTGAATGTTTGAGATTTATAGAGCACGGCCGAAAAATCCAGATGTTAGAGACTGACGTTCTCGGTGTCGAAATCGATACACCCGAAGATCTCGAAGAAGCTCAAAAGCTGTGGAAATCAAATAAACTGTCCTAATGCCACCTACTTTCAGAAATATGTCTAAGGTGCCGCGCGTTCTCTACGGAATCGGTGCCTTCGAAAAGTTGAATTCTGTCTTGCTTTCAAACCGCCGTAATGCCAAAGCGCCTTTTATTTTTTTGGTGGATGATGTTTTTTTGCAAAAATTTGATTTGACTAAAAGAATTCCATGTTCCTACGATGATCAAATAATTTTCGTTTCGACCGTCGAAGAGCCAACAACCGTCCAAGTGGATGATCTGGTTCAACAAATAATCCTCAATTATGAAGAACTTCCTTCAGGGGTGATAGGAATAGGAGGTGGATCGGTAATGGATTTAGCCAAGGCCGTTGCCCTTTTGCTGACCAACAAAGGAAGTGCTTCTGATTATCAAGGCTGGGATTTGGTTCATAATCCTGGGGTCTATTCGGTCGGCATACCAACCCTTTCAGGCACTGGAGCTGAGGTGTCTAGGACAGCGGTGCTCAAAGGGCCAGAATTGAAATTAGGCATTAACAGCGATTTTACCCCATTTGATCAAGTCATTCTTGATCCTATGTTGACTGCAGAAGTGCCTAAAAATCAGTGGTTTTACACCGGAATGGACTGCTATATTCATTGTGTGGAATCTTTGAATGGTACCTTTTTAAATGCCTTTAGTCAAGCCCATGGAGAAAAAGCTTTGATGCTTTGCGAGAATGTTTTTTTAAATTCTAACTTAACTGACCTTGAAAAAAGTGAGCGATTGATGATGGCCTCATGGTTAGGAGGTATTAGCATCGCTAATTCCCAAGTAGGCATTGTTCATGCCTTGAGCTATGGATTGTCTTTTGTTCTAGGCATAAAACATGGACTTGGTAATTGCATGGCCATTGAACATCTTGAGCAATATTATAGCGAAGGTGTCAAGGTGTACAGAAAAATGAAAGATACTCATCAAATAGACATTCCATCAGGGGTTTGTGAACATTTGTCTGAAAAGGAATATCAACAAATGACCAAAATAGCTCTCAGTTTAAATCCGTTATGGGAAAACGCCTTAGGAAAAAATTGGAAGTCCGTAATCAACGAAAAAGTAGTGCGAGAACTTTACGAAAAAATGTAGCTAGTCCTCGGTTTCTTCCATAGTGTGGTAAACGGATTGCACGTCGTCGTCTTCTTCTATTTTGTCCAAAAGTTTTTCAATGTCTGCGGCCTGTTCTTTACTTAAAGTCTTGGTGATCTGCGGAATGCGTTCAAATCCAGAAGAAAGAATTTCAATACCTCTGGACTCCAATTCAGATTGAAGTGCTCCATAGGATTCAAATGGGCCATAGATCATGATTCCATCTTCATCTTCAAAAACTTCTTCGGCACCAAAATCGATCAAGTCAAATGTCAATTCTTCAACGTCCAATCCTGCGGCATTGACCCGGAAGTTGCAAGTATGGTCGAACATAAAAACTACAGAACCTGAAGTCCCAAGAGACCCATCACATTTATTGAAATAACTCCTGATATTGGCCACAGTTCGGGTATTGTTATCAGTGGCGGTTTCAACCAAAATCGCAATGCCATGAGGACCATAGCCTTCAAATAAAACCTCTTTGAAGTCGCCTTGTGATTTGTCTGACGCCTTTTTGATGGCTCTTTCGACATTTTCTTTAGGCATATTTACGGCCTTGGCATTCTGAATCACGGCTCTCAATCTGGAGTTGGAAGATGGGTCAGGTCCGTTTTCCTTAACGGCCATGACAATGTCTTTGCCAATACGAGTAAAGGCCTTACTCATGGCAGACCAACGCTTCATTTTTCGCGCTTTTCTAAATTCGAATGCTCTTCCCACGGATATATTTTTTTACAAAAATAAGCGGACTAGGTCAATATTACAACGGCAAATTTTATTGGGATAAATTCTGTTGTGCTTCAAGTTCTTCCAAAAACTGTTGGGTTTGAAATTGAAGATGCTCGGGTAATTTGTTTTTTTTAGGTAAAACAGCCAAAAATCGATCATCGTTTGAGGTGTAAACATATAATATTCTTCCATCCGGTTGTTTTAGAGCTTTCAGAATATCTTTGAAAAAATACTCGTGATGCACCAGATCTGTACTCCCTAAATGGAAAATTCCAGTTAAATTCTGATTGATAATAAAGTGAATTTGTTGACTCAATTTTTGATCGGTGGTAATGTTTACAATTAGATTTGGAAAAACCTCAATAGCGACATCATTGCTCAAATGTTCTTTGATTTCAGTTAATCTTGGAGATTGGAGGCCAAAAACCATTGGGAGTCTTGCAATGACCCATTGTTTTTCAGGAAGTCTCATCAAAAGTGTCTCAATCTTAATTTTAAAGTGACCGTAGATACTATTGCTTAAAGTTTTGTCAAATTCATAACTCGGGTATTGACTGTAAGCGTCAAACACATTGGCCGATGACAAAAAGACGATTCTACATTTACTTTCCCTTGCATAGTTAGCAAGGCATTCATGCGCAAGCACTTGTTGAGCGAATGGTCCTCTAAGTGCTGAAATTACGACAGTAGGCTTGATATCTTTGAGTATAGGAAGAAGATCGTCAGAGGACATGTCATATTGAAAAAAATGCTTGTTGTTTTCAAAACATGCTCGCTCTTTACAATAGGTGCCAAAAGTCTTGAAATATTGGCACAATTCCTTGTACAAGGCATCTCCTATAAATCCGCTGGCTCCAAGAATAAGAATACGATGTTTTGGGGCTTTTTTTGACACATTTAATTTTTCAGGTTCGATTTATAAAATGGCAATTTAACCACCGTTGCAGGAATCTGATTTTTTCGAATTTGAATATAAATGGTATTGCCAAAATCAGACTCTTCGGAGAGGACATAACCTAACCCTATACCTTTGTTGAGACTTGGAGCCATGGTGCCGGAGGTTACAGTCCCAATTTCTTTTCCGGCAGCATTGACAATGATGTAATCGTGTCTTGGTACGCCACGATCTTCTAGTTCGAATGCAACGAGTTTCCGCTTTGGACCGTTGGTCTTTTCAGCTAATAGGGTTTCACTATTGGTAAATGCCTTGTTAAACTTAGTAATCCAACTTAGCCCTGCTTCAATTGGTGAAGTGTGGTCATTGAGGTCGTTACCATACAAACAATAGCCCATTTCTAATCTCAAAGTGTCTCGTGCTGCAAGTCCGATTGGAGCAATGCCAAATGGCGCTCCCGCTTTAAAAACGGCGTCCCAAACTTGCTTTACTTCACTGTTCTTACAATAAATTTCAAAACCACCTGATCCAGTATATCCCGTTGCTGAGATGATTACATGCTCGATACCAGCAAAATCGCCAACCACAAAATTGTAATACTTAATGCCCGCCAAATCTACGCTGCTCAAGGAAGACATGGCTTCAACTGCTTTTGGACCTTGGATGGCTAATAGGGAATAATCATCAGATAGGTTTCTC
>JALRKI010000133.1 GCA_023254815.1 Flavobacteriaceae bacterium | reverse complement strand
CAAGAAATTCAAGTGAATATCATTCACAAAGGCGTGGGGGCTATCACAGAAAGCGATGTGCTTTTGGCTACAGCATCCGAGGCCATTATTATTGGGTTCAATGTTAGACCAACGGGTAATGCAAGGGCCATTGCCGATAAGGAAGAAATCGACATCAGAATGTACTCAATCATCTATGACGCCATCAACGAGTTGAAGGATGCCATGGAAGGCATGTTATCGCCTGTATTTAAGGAAGAAATCACTGGTAACGCTGAGGTGCGCGAGACCTTTAAAATTTCTAAAATCGGAACCATTGCAGGTTGTATGGTGACGACTGGAAAAATATTCCGAAACTCTGGTATCCGCGTTATTCGCGATGGTGTAGTAGTCCATTCTGGGTTACTAGCCTCCTTAAAACGCTTCAAAGACGACGTCAAAGAAGTTGGCAAAGGCTATGACTGTGGTATCCAAATTAAAAACTATAACGACCTACAAATTGATGACGTTATAGAAGCATTCCAGGAGGTAGAAGTAAGAAAAAAACTTTAATTAATCTCTGTTGATTGGCTTGAGAACAAAGGCATTAGGGTAAGTCTTTTTGACCTCAATCAAGTATCTGTCCGCAGCAAGTCTGTCTTGAAATTTTCCAACCCAAACCTTATAATTTGGAGTTTGATAGTGCACCGTCACTTCGTGATTGGCAAACAAGGTTCGGGCTTCAGCAATTATAGTGAAAGCACTATCTCTGTTGCCACTGAATATTTGAATTTGAAAACCAATATCTTCCTTCAAAATTTCTCCTCGCATTTTTAATAAGGTATCAATACGAACGTCACGGTTAATGGTGATTTTCCCTTCTTGTCCATACGAACAAATCGAATAAAAAAGCAACGCCGCAATCAATGGATTTTTCAGTAGCATTAGAAAATAATTTTTCTGTTTTGATACAAAGTTACACTTTATGTGCCAAATGGAAAACACCTCCTTATTTAGAATAAGTATAAATTAAAAAGTATCATTATCAACCCATTTTCAAAATGGAGTTAATGGTTTACTTTTGTGTCAAATTTTTAGGATGTATAGGTTCTAAAAAAATCAGAAATTTAGATAACCATTGATAGAAGTTATGACGCATAGCTTGAGACTAAATTCAATTCAAAATTCACGCCTTGCAGGCTTTCTCTTCCTAACCCTTTTAGTCTCAAACCTTTGGGCCCAGGATGGAGACCCAGCAAAGGGAAAAACTTTGTTCAATACCAACTGTGCAGCTTGCCATCAGTTGGACAAAAAAATGACTGGCCCAGCACTTCGCAATGTGGAAACTCGATTGAGTGAAACAGCTGGTTTGGATCGTGCCTGGATTTATGCTTGGATAAGAAACAGTAACGCTGTCATCAGATCTGGTGACGCATACGCCAACAAGATTTATGCTGAGTACAACAATTCTGCGATGACGGCTTTCCCTCAGCTTTCCGATGCTGATTTAAACGATATTTTAGCCTATACTGCTCAACCCAAACAAGAACCAGTTGTCGCAACTACCGATCCTGCTGCTGCTGGAAATGGAACTGTCTCGGGCCCAGATAGCAATCTTATTGTTTTGGCAGGATTGGCACTATTGTTTGCCTTGCTCGCTGTAGGTTTATTGATGGTGCGTCAAACGCTACACAGGTTTGCAGTCGCCAATGCAGTCGAATTGCCTGCAGAAAAGCCAAAAAGTACACCAATTTGGGTTGCGTTTGCTCAAAACCAATTCTTAGTTTTGGTTACTGCTATTTTCTTACTCTTGGCAAGTGGATATTTTGTTTACGGTTATTTGATGCAGATAGGTGTTGACCAAGGCTATGAGCCGGTGCAACCTATTCACTACTCTCACAAGATCCATGCTGGAGACAATAAAATTGATTGTAATTATTGCCACTCCTCAGCTCGAGTTAGCAAGCACTCTGGAATTCCTTCTCTAAATATTTGTATGAACTGCCACAA
Organism: Flavobacteriaceae bacterium; assembly: GCA_023254815.1. GTDB lineage: Bacteria > Bacteroidota > Bacteroidia > Flavobacteriales > Flavobacteriaceae > JALRKI01. The sequence goes on along the minus strand of JALRKI010000133.1, from coordinate 3,977 downwards.
GTCCATATATGAATACAAAGGGCCAACAACAGCCGAATACACCAAGGAGTTTTATGACAATGAAATCAAAAAACTTTATAAAGCTGTTGGTTGGGATGATGCCAATCAAATTTATACCGGAAAAACACAACCTGTGAAATGGGTTCGTATTCACAATTTGCCTGATTTTGCATACTTCAATCACTCACAACACGTTACTGTGGCTGGAATTGAATGTCAAACTTGTCACGGGCCGGTGCAAGAAATGGAAATCATGTCACAATTTTCACCACTCACTATGGGATGGTGTATCAATTGTCACCGACAAACCAACGTGAAGGTAGCCGATAATGCTTATTACGATAAAATTCACGATGAGTTGTCCAAAAAATATGGAGTAAAGGAATTGACAGCCGCTCAAATGGGTGGGTTGGAATGCGGAAAATGTCATTATTAAAAGCAATAATCTTGTAGTCAATGTCAACAAGTAAAACATACTGGAAAAATATAGCAGACCTTGGGTCGAATCCTGAATTAGACCCAAAGCGACACAACGAATTTGTGGAACACATACCTGTTGATGAATTTTTGGGTGACAACGGCGCCATGGAAAATTCTCAAACTTCAAGGCGAGATTTCTTGAAATATGTCGGTTTTAGCACAGCAGCAGCTACTCTTGCAGCCTGTGAAGGCCCAGTTATCAAGTCTATTCCATATGTAATTCAACCCGAATCCATTGTGCCAGGCGTAGCCAACTATTACGCAACAAGTATTGCCAATGGATATGATTTTGCGAATGTCCTGGTCAAAACTCGTGAGGGTCGTCCCATATTGATTAACAATAACAGCTTAGACCAAACAACAGTTGGAGCCAATGCGAGAGTAAATGCTTCTGTTCTGGATTTGTATGACAGTCAAAGACTCAAGACGCCTCAAATTGGCGGTACTCCAACTTCCTGGGTGAACTTCAATAATGAAATAAGCCAAAAGTTAAACGATTTGACAGGGCAGCTAAAACCCATTGTTTTGTTAACTCAGACTTTTGCCAGCCCTTCTACCACAGCCTTGATCAATGAATTCTTGGCCAAGTTTCCAACTGCCAAACATTTGACTTACGATGCCATTTCTCAATCGGCTGCCCTCGATGCTTTCGAGCAGCGTTATTCCAAAAGAGCAATGGCAGATTACGATTTTTCGAAAGCACTTTTGATTGTCAGTATAGGTGCCGACTTTCTTGGCGATTGGCAAGGAGGGGGGTTTGATAGTGGTTACTCAAAAAGCCGCATTCCTCAAAATGGAATGATGTCGAGACACGTGCAGTTCGAATCAAATATGAGTCTTACTGGAGCCAACGCCGATCAGAGAATCCCGCTAAAACCTGCTCATCAAAAACAAGTGTTGGCAGCTTTGTACGCCAAATTAAAAGGAACTTCTGTTCAAACCAATCTTCCAGAAAGTGTATTAAATACTGTTAACCAAACAGCCAAGTCGTTGCAAAAGTCAGGTAATAATGCCGTAGTGGTAACTGGACTTGACGATGTTGATGCTCAAGCGTTGGTTCTCGAAATCAATACTTTATTGGGCAGTAAGGCTTTTAATCCAAATGCCTCCCTGTATGTAAGAAGTGGCAGTAACAAAGCCATGAATGAATTGGTCAGCGACATGAGCAATGGCAAAATAGGCGCTGTGATTATGGCTGGGGTTAATCCATCCTACACGCTTCCAAATTCGACAGAGTTTAATGATGCCTTAACTAAAGTTGATCTTACGGTTTCGTTTTCATTAAAGTCTGACGAAACTGCCTCTAATGTAAAATATTTGGGCGCCGCGCCCCACTACCTAGAATCTTGGGGTGACCTTGAGCGCAAAGCTGGGCATTTTGGCTTGATTCAACCTGTCATAAGACCACTTTTTGACAGCATGCAATTTCAAGATGCACTGTTATCTTGGATGGGTAGCGCAGTGTCCTACTACTCTTACATCAAAACATATTGGACAGAAAATGTTCTGAATGGTGCAGAGTGGAACCAAGCATTGCATGATGGTTGTTTTATCGGCCAAACCGCGTCAATGACGCAAGAACTAACTCTAGATCTTAGCAATAGCGTTGCAGCATTGGCCTCTGCCAAAGATCAAGGCATGGCTTTGATGCTTTATCCTAAAATTGGAATGGGAGATGGCCAACAAGCAAATAATCCTTGGCTTCAAGAATTTCCTGACCCTCTCACTAGAGTGACTTGGGACAATTATCTCACTATGGCTATTTCGGATGCCAAAGAGCTAGGTTTGTTTTTGGAAACTGGTGGAACCGATGCTACTGGCGGTCTTAATGGTCGTTATGCCGAAATTACTGTAAATGGCAAAACCCTCAAAGCACCTGTCATTATTCAACCTGGTCAGGCCAAGGGAACTGTAGGCTTGTCTTTTGGATATGGTCGTGTGGCAGGGGTTAAAGAAGAATTGCAAACTGGGGTCAACGCCTATTCATTATATGATGGATTCAATGCAATACAATCGGCTACCATAACGGCAGTAGAAGGGAAGCATGAATTTGCTTGCGTTCAGTTGCACAATACCTTGATGGGCCGCGGAGACATCATTAAGGAAACAACCCTTGAAGTATTCAACACCAAATCTGCAAAAGAATGGAATGCCATGACAATGGTATCCTTGAATCATGTGGAAACCCCCGTAGACTCGCCAGAAGTCGATTTGTGGGATGAATTCGATCGATCAATTGGTCATCATTTCAACTTGTCTGTCGATCTCAATGCTTGTACGGGCTGTGGTGCTTGCGTCATTGCTTGTCATGCCGAGAACAATGTGCCTGTTGTTGGAAAAGAAGAGATTAGACGCAGCCGAGATATGCACTGGTTGCGTATCGATAGATATTATTCTTCTGAAGACAATTTCCAAGGTGATGATGAGCGCAAGGACAATATCAACGGTTTGTCTGATTCGCTGTCAGTATTTGGAAAAATGGAACTGCCAGCTGAAAATCCGCAAGTGGCATTTCAACCAATCATGTGTCAACATTGTAATCATGCACCCTGTGAGACTGTTTGTCCTGTTGCGGCAACATCCCATAGCAAGCAAGGTCAAAACCACATGGCATATAACCGCTGTGTAGGAACGCGCTATTGTGCAAACAACTGTCCATATAAAGTGAGACGCTTCAACTGGTTCTTGTACAATAATAATGACCAATTTGATTTTCACATGAATGACGATTTGGGTAGAATGGTCATCAATCCCGACGTTACAGTCCGATCACGTGGTGTGATGGAAAAATGCTCCATGTGTATTCAAATGACTCAGAAAACCATTCTGGATGCTAAACGCGATGGAAGAGCGGTTAAGACCGACGAATTCCAAACAGCATGTTCGTCCGCTTGTAATAATGGAGCATTAGTTTTTGGAGACATTAATGAACAGACTAACCAGATTGTAGCGAAGAAAAATGATGAGCGCGCCTATTATTTGTTAGATCATATTGGCACAAAGCCAAACGTGATGTATCAAGTTAAGGTTCGCAATACAAAAGAAGTTTAAGAAAGTAACGTAAATAAGAATTATGGCCTCGCATTACGAAGCACCAATTAGAAGACCGCTTGTTACTGGTGAGAAATCTTACCATGATGTGACCGTGGACGTTGCCCGTCCAGTTGAAGGCAAAGCCAATAAGCAGTGGTGGATTGTATTCTCCATTGCTCTAACCGCATTCATGTGGGGTGTAGGCTGCATCATTTACACCATTGGAACAGGTGTCGGCGTTTGGGGATTGAACAAAACTGTTGGATGGGCATGGGACATCACTAATTTTGTTTGGTGGGTTGGTATTGGCCATGCTGGAACTCTGATTTCTGCTGTATTGTTGCTATTCCGGCAAAAATGGAGAATGGCTATCAACCGTTCGGCCGAGGCGATGACCATATTCTCAGTTATCCAAGCGGGATTGTTTCCAATTATTCACATGGGAAGACCTTGGTTGGCCTATT
>JALRKI010000125.1 GCA_023254815.1 Flavobacteriaceae bacterium | reverse complement strand
GGAACATGAAGTCCGAGATATGAAAAGTTCTTGCGAGGTTGTCGTAGCCAATGTCAGACACTACAATGCTATGATCAAAACCTTGGAGGCCATAGTGTGTGTTCGACAAGGGCTTGAGGAGGGTCTGTCGGGAGATTTGCTGGCTGTAAATTTGAAAGAAGCCCTTTATGCCTTGTCTGAAATAACAGGGACTATCGATGTTGACAAAGACATATTGGGAACCATCTTTGGAAAATTTTGTATCGGCAAATAAGTATTATTAATCATTTGACTTGTTTTTAGGCCATATTAACGCCAAAAAAATGGCCAACCAGTGCGGTTAGTCCCATGGCTACGGTTCCCCAAAAAACAATTCTTCCAATGGCTTTGGGTATGCTAGAACCTCCGGTGTGGGCCGAAATGGCCCCCAGTAAAATCAGAAAGAACAAGGCAAAGCCATAAAGGCTGTACTCCATTGATTCGAGGGGAAGAAAGAGGGTCACTAAAAAAGGCAAAAGTCCGCCAATTGTAAAAGCTCCGCCTGAGGCCAAAGCCGCTTGAATGGGGTTCGCCTGACTGATTTCATTGATGCCCAGTTCATCGCGAACATGAGCGCCTAGAGCATCATGAGCCGTCAATTCTTCAGCCACTTTTAAGGCTGTTTCTTTTTTGAGTCCTCGGTTTTCATAGATTTTAGCCAACAGTTGAAGTTCCAATTCAGGCATTTCGCTAAGCTCTTGCTGCTCTCTATCGATATCGGCCTTTTCAACATCGGTTTGCGAACTCACCGAAACATATTCACCTGCCGCCATGGAGAGGGCTCCCGCCACAAGTCCGGCTAAAGTGGCTAATACTACGGGTGAGCGCAAATCACTGGCAGCAGCCATACCAATAGCTATGCTGGCGGTTGACAGTATGCCGTCATTGGCACCCAGTACCGCGGCGCGAAGCCAGTTGCTCTTGTGGATAAAATGGTTTTTGAGGTATTCTTCTAATTGCTTGTCAGTAGCTGTCATAATTTGGGGTTTAATCCAAAAATAAAAAAAATTCAATTAGCAAAAAATAAGAGGGAAGGAAAGTCCTTTATGAAACTATTTTTTTAATACCAACAAACGAGCCGTATAACCCGTCGTAAGAAACCATTGGTGAGAAGCAATCACGATTTCATTCTCGTCTAATACTTTCATTTCAGCGGTATTTGGTCTGGAACTACCTTCGTTAAGCGCAAAAAATTCTAAGGCATTGAAGCCATCGTTCAGGGTGATCTCAATGTAGACCACGGCATTTCTTAGGGTTAAATTGGGATGAACAATTTTGCCATTGTGAATCAAACGAACTCGATCACCGTCTTCATACTCGTGATCACGACAAGCTATTTTGATTACTCTTGAGGTTGTAGAAATATCTCCCATGTCATAGTCACGGCTGAACTGCTCCAGGTTGCTTTTGCCTTCTTGAAATTGCGGTTTCATGGTCCATTTGGGAGAGGGTAAAGGTTTGGGGTCAATCATGGAAATGCCTTTTTCCTTATTGTCAGCGCTTGAAAGGGGTTGGGTCATAAATTTGGGAGAGACATTGATGCTGGTCAAACTAGGCTTGTTAGTCAATCGTTTCAGTTGAAAATTGGTTGCAGCATCAATGTCATTCTTATCGAGTTCAAAAACATAAATACCTTTTGAGTCCAACTGTCCAAAGACAGAAAGACTTGACGCAAACATTACCAAAACGACACAATTTCGAATCATAAAGCAAATATATGCGAATGTTGGTGTATTGAAATTTACTTTAACAGCCATTTTAGAACTTTTATGACTTCAACAATAACAGATTTAGAGTTTTACAAATCAATTAATTCTCATATCTTCAAACCATGGATTCATCGCATCAAAATTCCAGAGAACTCCAATTTCAACAATTGTCTAAGCGACTGTCGGGGGAATTGAAATGGGATTCACTGCATTTGGCCTTGTACGCTACGGACGCTAGTGTTTATAGGGAAATGCCCTCAGCAGTTGCGCTGCCAAGTTCTACTCAGGATTTGATAGAATTGGTAAATTTTTCTGCCAATACTGGCATCGCCTTAATACCCAGGGCATCTGGCACCTCTTTGGCTGGTCAAGTCGTAGGAAATGGACTGGTAGTTGACGTCTCCAAACACATGGATCAAATCATTGAACTGAACGTTCAAGAATCCTATGTTTGGGTGCAACCGGGAGTGGTCAGAGACGCACTAAATCTCTATTTGAAACCTTACGGATTGTTTTTTGGGCCAAATACTTCAACGGCCAATAGGGCTACTATTGGAGGTATGGTGGGGAATAATTCTTGTGGTTCAACTTCCATCGTTTATGGCAGTACTAGGGATCATGTTTTGGCCTTAAAAACCATATTGAGTGATGGGAGCGAAGCTACCTTCGAAAATGTGGATGACGCTACGCTGACTGAAAAAATAAACCAAGATCATTTTGAAGGACAGGTGTATCGATCTACGATAGAGTTGCTCAGTCAAAAAACAATTAAGGATCACATTCGAAAGGATTATCCGAAAGAGGATATCAAAAGGCGTAATACGGGGTATGCAATTGATGCCTTAATTGAAATGAAACCTATTGAACCGCAGGGTCGATCATTGAACTTTTGTGAACTGCTTTGTGGCTCAGAGGGAACACTGGCTTTGACTACCGCTATAAAGTTGAATTTAGTTCCTTTACCTCCTGCCGAAAGCGTTTTATTGGCTGTCCATTTCAGTGACTTGATCGAAAGTTTAGAAGCCACAATAATAATGATGACCCATCAGCCTTCGGCTTGTGAGCTCATGGATAAAACTGTTTTAGATTGTACCAAAAACAGTCCAGAATACAGTAGTCATCGATTTTTTATTGATGGAGACCCCGCAGCAATAATTTTGTTGGAATTTAGAGATGATTTGATCGAGGTAGCGAAAAGCAAAGCCGAACAACTGAAGGTTGAACTCATCAATAGGGGTATGGGCTATGCCTATCCTATTTTAACCGATAAAAATGCCGATTCAATTTGGGAATTGAGAAAGGCAGGGTTGGGACTGCTTTCCCTATTGCCCGGAGATGAAAAAGCCGTTGCTTGTATTGAGGATACTGCCGTTTCTCTGTACGATTTGCCGGATTACATTACACAGTTTTCCAAATTGATGGCTGAATTTGGTCAACAAGCGGTCTATTATGCTCACGCGGGCGCAGGTGAATTGCATTTGCGGCCTATTGTGAATTTGAAAACCGAAGAAGGAAAAAAACAATTCCGGGCCATAAGTTCTTCTTCTGCCGATTTGGTCAAGTCATTTAAGGGATCTCTGAGTGGTGAACATGGAGATGGTAGAGTCCGCAGCGAGTTTATTCCAAAGGTTTTGGGTGACAGTAATTATCGAACTTTAGAATTGATAAAGTCCATATGGGATCCTAAGGGCATTTTCAATCCTGGGAAGATTGTAAATCCTGTCAAAATGGATGAACACCTCAGAACTGACCCCAAGAATGCTGTTCCTTTGAAATCGGAAATCGACTTTGGAGGATCAAATGGCATGCTCAGGGCGGCAGAAGCGTGCAATGGATCGGGAGACTGCCGAAAGTTGCAGTTTGCTGGTGGCAGCATGTGTCCGAGCTACAGAGTGACTAGAAATGAGAAAGACAGTACACGCGGTAGGGCTAACTTGTTGAGAGAGTTTTTAACCAACAGCCCAAAAACTAATCCATTGAACCACTCTGAAATTAGGGAGGCTATGGATCTTTGTATCGGTTGTAAGGCCTGTGTCAAAGAATGTCCGTCTGCCGTTGACATGACCGCCTTGAAGTCAGAATTTCTTTTTCAATACCACAAGAGTAATAAAAGGTCAAAGCGCGATTTGATGATTGCCAGTGCTCATGGTTTGAACACTAAAATAAGACCCTTCGCGCCATTGTTGAACTTCATTCAAAATGTGCCAATATTGAATTCGCTCTTAAAGAGACTCTTGGGATTCCATCCTGAAAGAAGTTTGCCACAATTACAACGAATTAAATTCTCAAATTGGCTCAAAGCTTATAACCAACCGAAAGAAAAAAGGCAAGTTTATTTATTTGTGGACGAGTTTTTGGAAGATTATGACTTTGAGATTGGCAAGGCAGCGGTGGAGTTGTTAAACGCCATAGGTTTTGAAGTTTTATATATTCCTCATAAGCCAAGTGGTCGTTCACAATTGTCAAAAGGATTTTTGGAAGAAGCGAAGAAAATGGCAGAAGCCAATGTGATGATTTTCTCAGAAATAGTGAATGCCAATTGCCCGTTGATTGGCATTGAACCATCAGCCATACTTAGCTTTAGAGATGAATACCCCAAATTGGTTGGAGAATCTTTGAGAACGAAATCGAAGGAACTGTCCACCAGCGTTTTCACGATTGACGAATTTTTGGGGAGTGCCCTCAATGGGGGCTATCTTCATTCGGGATTGTTTCGATTTGGCCAAAAAAATATTGTTTTGCACGGTCATTGCCATCAAAAAGCTTTGTCAAAAATTGACATTACCCAACGAATTTTAGAGGTCCCAAAAGGGAATAAGGTAAGCATGGCACCATCGGGGTGTTGTGGCATGGCAGGTGCATTTGGTTACGAAAAAGAACATTACAATACTAGCCTGAAAATAGGTGAGTTGGCTATTTTTCCACATCTAC
>JALRKI010000038.1 GCA_023254815.1 Flavobacteriaceae bacterium | reverse complement strand
TGATATCAAAAAAGGCCTTGATGTAGTCCGGTCTACGATTTTGATAATTCAGATAATAGGCATGTTCCCAAACATCTAGCCCTAAAATAGGTGTTCCACCGCAACCGACTCCAGGCATTATTGGACAATCTTGGTTGGGAGTAGAGCAAACTTTTAGAGAACCGTCAGCATGAACGCAAAGCCAAGCCCATCCTGAACCAAATTGTCCAGCTGCGGCATTCGAAAAAACTTCCTTAAACGACTCTACTGATCCAAAAGAAGCTTCAATGGCCGCTTTCAAGTTACCCGAAAGCGATCCCCGATTGTTAGGACTGATTACTTTCCAAAACAAGTCGTGGTTGTAGTACCCTCCCGCATTGTTGCGTAAAGCAGTATTCCCCATGTCTATTTGATTCAAAAGTGTCACAATCGGAGTTCCGTCAAGGCTTGTTCCCTCAACGGCAGCATTTAATTTGGAAGTATAGGCACTGTGATGTTTGGAATGATGAATTTCCATCGTTTTAGCGTCAATGTGAGGCTCTAAAGCATCATAGGCATAATCTAAATCTGGTAATTGATATGGCATAATTAATAGTTTTTAAAATGTAAAATAAAGTTCAAATTTACGATTTTAAGCTCAAACCTCCCTGGCATATTCGTTAAGAATCCCTAAATTGTTAGCTTGAAATCAAACTATTGAAAAACGCTTCTTTCAAAGTATTTAATGCCTCAGCAGGCAGCGGAAAAACTTATACCCTTGTGCAATCCTATCTGGAGGTGCTCTTGACTGCTTCAGATCCGTCAGTCTGTAAAAAAATTCTTGCTATAACCTTTACTAATAAGGCCGTGGAAGAAATGAAGACTAGGATCCTTAAAACTCTGTCTGATTTTGCTGATCCCAATATATTGTCAGACCCAAGTTCAATGTTCAGAGACTTGTCTAAAATTCTCAATTTATCGGGCGAAATCATTCATGAAAGATCAAAACGTGGATTGCTTTACATCGCTCACCACTATCACGATTTCAACGTGTCAACAATTGACAAATTTACCCAGAAAGTAGTTCGAACTTTTGCCCAAGACCTTAAACTATCGCACAATTTTGAAGTTTCCTTGGATCATTCTGCTGTCCTCGCCGAAGCCGTTGACCGGTTTATTGCCAGAGCTGGAAAAGATTCTTTGCTCACAGAAGTGATGCTAGATTTCGCTTTCGAAAAAGCCGCTGAAGAAAAAAGTGCAGACATCAGTTTTGACTTTCTTCAAATGTCACAACGCTTGGTTTCGGAGAATGACCAACCAGTACTGGAGGAAATAAAAACTTTGGGGCTCAAAGACCATCAAAGATTCAAGTCTGTGCTCAAAACCACCATTAATGACCTACACAAAAAAGTGAAATCGGTAGCCCAATCTGTTCTTCAAAGCATTGAAGAACAGGAGATTGAACTGAGCAACTTTCCTTATAATACTTTACCCAATCACTTCAATAAAATAGCCAATGGAGAAATTAAAAATTTGTATGCCAATAAATTAGAAGAACAGATTGCGTCAGGTCAAGTGCTCAAGAAAAATGTTTCTGAAGACGTTGCGTGCAAACTTGAAACAATCCTTCCAGACATTCAAAATGCCTTTCAGCATCTCAAAACATCCATTCATCTTCTTGGACTCTACACCAATTTCTTAAATAACATTACCCCATTGTCTGTGCTCAGTGGTCTGGAAAAGGAGCTCGAGCAAATGAAAATTGAACAAAATTTTCTACTCATTTCAGAGTTTAACACCCTCATCAGCAATCATCTCCAAAAAGAGCCGACAGCCTATATTTATGAACGTTTGGGGGAAACATTTACTCATTATTTTATTGATGAATTTCAAGACACCTCTGTCAAACAGTGGGAAAACTTGTTTCCTTTGTTATCGCACAGTTTGGCTTCTGCAGGATCTAGTGTTACTTTGGTGGGAGATGCAAAACAGGCCATTTACCGATGGCGCGGCGGAAAGGTTGAACAATTTATGCGCTTGAGCAAAATATCTCCCTTTTATACTGATTTACATCTCACTACACTTCCCAACAATTATCGAAGCGATTTTCATGTGGTGGACTTCAATAATAAATTTTTTAAATCCCTTTCAAATAAAATATTTTCGGATCCCGCTCACGCCAATCTGTATGAACAATGCTCTCAAGATCCAATAGCACAGGAAGGTGGATACGTCAGCTTGACCTTTATTGAAACCGCGCCCGAATCAAAGAACTTAGACTATTGCGCCGCCGTATTGGATCGCATTATCCAATGCCATAAAAGTGGTTTTCAATTTGGAGAAATGGCAGTATTGGTGCGAAAAAACGAAGAAGGAGTAGCCGTTGCAAGTTTTCTAACAGAAAACAATATTTCCGTGGTATCCTCAGAATCATTGATTCTTTCAAGTTCAGCGGAGGTAAGGTTAATCGTTGCTGTTCTAAAGCTGTTATCAGACCCAAGAAACTCGAACCTAAAATTCGATATTCTGACCTATTTAGGTCAAACCAATAATCATGTCTCCGATTGGCATTCATTATATGCCGAACTTCTGCGAGTGAAAGATTGGCAATTTTTTGACACTTTAAGCCAATTAGGAGTTCGATTCAACCCCCATAATTCTTCGACCATGTCGCTATACGAGTTGGTAGAAGGCATCGTTCTTGGGTTTGGATTGTCCAACAGATCCGATGCTTATATTCAATATTTTTTGGATGAAGTTTTGCAATTCATGTCTCGAAAATCAGCAGGACTATCGGCATTCTTAGATTATTACGAGCAGAATGAAATCGAATTGAGTATTGTGGGATCCAAACAATCTGATGCAGTGCAAATTATGACGGTCCATGCCGCAAAAGGGTTAGAATTTCCTGTTGTAATTTTTCCTTTTGCCGAGCAAAATATTTACAAAGAGCCCTCTACCAAATTGTGGTACGACTTGTCCGACACTCCTTTTAACCAAATGAAATACTCATTAGTCAATGCCAATAAAGACTTTCCTTTAACTGGTAGTTTGGGCCAAAAGATTTATGAAGAGCATCGAGCCAATTTGGAGCTCGACAGTCTGAACATCCTATATGTTGCCCTTACCCGTGCAGAGAATCAGCTTCATATCATTGGAAATCAAAATCATCAGTCTCACGAAGCAACTTATAGTGGGTTTTTGAAATATTTTTTGGAAGACCAAAGACTATATGACCCACAAAAACTTTTTTATGAGTTTGGCGAAATTTCCACATCCATCGAACATTCGACTGATTCTGAAGCAGCCGTAGAAGCTGTTTACTGCTTTATGAGACCCATAGACAGTCTTCCAACTCATATTGTCACAAGCGCTTCTTTGATGTGGGACAGTCGGCTCGGTCAAGCGATAGAAAAGGGTAATCTTATCCATTGGTACATGGCTCAGATCATTCAAGAAACCGATATTCCTTTTGCTTCTGAAGCCCTGCTTCGTATGGGGATGGCCAATGAATTTCAGAAAAATGAAATTGAAGCAATCGCTAAGAATATTGTTCAACATCCTTCATTGCAAGCCTTTTATAGTGGGGCTTATGAAACTCTCAATGAAAGGGAGATTCTCTTGCCAGAAGGAAGAATTTTGAGACCCGATCGCATCAACATTGTAGACAAAAAAAATGCGGTAGTAATTGATTACAAAACTAGTCAGCCAAATTCTAAAGACCAAAATCAACTCGATGAATATCGGGCAGCATTGAACACCCTGGGTTATGAATCTGTAAAGAATATTTTGATTTATATTTCCGAAAACATGTCGATTGAGTTCAAGTCGTTTTAGGTTTAGGATTTTAGTAAATTTGAGCTTTCAATTCAAGCAAACCCTATGTATAGCAAACTCAAAAATCACCTTCAATCAGAACTAGCAGATATTCGCTTCAACGGCCTATTCAAAGAAGAGCGTATCATCACCTCGCCTCAGGGAGCCGAAATTGTGTTGAATACAGGTCAAAAAGTACTCAATTTTTGTTCTAACAACTACCTGGGTCTTTCTTCTCATCCCGAGGTAATCGCTGCGGCCAAAGAGGCTCTTGACACTCATGGATTTGGCATGTCGTCGGTGAGATTCATATGCGGCACGCAGGACATTCATAAAGAGCTTGAACAAAAAATTGCAAATTTTTATCAAACTGAGGATACTATTCTATACGCTGCCGCTTTTGACGCTAATGGCGGAGTGTTCGAACCTTTAT
>JALRKI010000025.1 GCA_023254815.1 Flavobacteriaceae bacterium | reverse complement strand
TCCAGGACAACGCACAGTGCTTTCAAAATTTGGGATTAAAGCTCTCATTGGAGGAACAATAGCCTCCTTGATGTCAGCCACCATTGCCGGTATCATCATTGGATAATCATGTTTTAACATAATTAAATGAAGCAATATTTCGATTTGGTCAATCACGTACTCTCAGCAGGTCACCAAAAAGGAGATCGCACTGGGACAGGCACTCAGAGTGTTTTTGGATATCAAATGCGATTTGATTTAGCCAAAGGGTTTCCAATGTTAACCACAAAAAAATTACATTTAAAATCAATCATTTACGAATTGCTCTGGTTCATTAAGGGAGATACTAACATCAAATATCTCAATGAAAATGGTGTCCGAATATGGAACGAGTGGGCTAACAGCGATGGAGATTTAGGACCGGTTTATGGACACCAATGGCGGAATTGGAATAGTGACAAAATTGATCAACTGCAAGAAGTTATCCACACCTTGAAAAACAATCCTAACAGCAGAAGAATGTTGGTCAGTGCCTGGAATCCATCTGTACTACCCGATACTTCCAAATCCTTTGAGGAAAATGTTGCCTTAGGCAAAGCGGCTTTACCGCCTTGTCATGCTTTCTTTCAATTCTATGTAGCTGACGGCAAATTGTCTTGTCAACTGTATCAAAGAAGTGCTGATATTTTTCTTGGAGTGCCATTTAACATTGCCTCCTATGCACTTTTCACGATGATGATGGCGCAGGTTTGTGGTTATGAGGTTGGAGAATTCATACATACTTTTGGGGATGCACACATATACAGCAACCATCTTGAACAAATTAAATTACAACTTTCTAGAGAGCCGAGAGCCTTGCCTATTATGACTATTAACCCGAACGTAAAAAATATCTTCGATTTTACCTTTGAGGATTTCACCCTAAGCAACTACGACCCTCATCCGCACATTAAGGGGGCCGTTGCCATTTAAGTGTGTTTCTATGTTTGGAAAATACCTTCATTCTGAAACAAAGCAAAGTGGGTCAATTTCTTTTGACTACTCATCAGATGATCGTACCGATATTATTATGATAGTAGCAGTATCGGAAAACAATGTTATTGGAAAAGATAATGATCTGATTTGGAAGCTAAAATCAGATTTGAAACGGTTCAAATCCCTTACCTCCGGTCATGTCATCATCATGGGTAGAAAAACGTTTGAAAGTTTTCCAAAACCTTTGCCCAACAGAAAACACATTGTCATTTCTAGACAGCCCAATTATCCTGTTCCTGAGGATGTCGTGTTAGCCCATACCATTGAACAAGCTCTTTTTGAAGCTAAAGACTTTCGAAAGATTTTTATTATCGGGGGGGGCGAAATATACAAACAAGCTTTACCCTTTTGCAATGTCCTAGAATTGACTAGAGTGCATACGCAATGTGAAGGGGACACCTATTTTCCAGAAATAGAAACTGAAGCATGGAAGCTATTAAAAACGGAAAGATATCCTGCCGATGAGGAGAATGAATTTGAATATTCGTTTTTAACTTATTTAAAATCGTAATTTTGTTATGTTTTAAACCCCAAAAACATGACTTTTCATATTTATCTTACCTTCGACGGGCTGTGTGAAGCCGCATTCAAGTTTTATCAAAAAGTGTTCGATCGTTCATTCAGCGAATTAAAATATTTTAGAGATATTCCTCAGGGCTCTGAATTGGACACAGATCAATCTGTCATGAACAAAATCATGCACATTGCTTTACCAATTACCAATGATTTCACTTTGTTAGGATGCGATGCCGCTGGACCGATGAAAGAATCCTATAAACAGGGCACAAACTTTTCTATTAGCCTTAACGTGGAGAGTCAAGACCTTGCCAAATCCATCTTTAACAAACTTTCCGATAAAGGTATAGTGAGTTCACCGCTGGCCGAAACATTTTGGGGTTCTTATTTTGGTATGCTCACTGACCGCTTTGGCATCCAATGGATGATTAATGCCCCAATTTAACTTAACTCATTTGTTTTTTAAGCCATTTGATTGGCACGATGAATCACAAAAAAATTATCTCTATTTTTGAGGCTTTAATAATTATTGATGAATGCATTTGTTTTTCCAGGTCAAGGGGCACAATTTCCAGGAATGGGAAAAGATTTATACCTCAATTCGACCAAAGCAAAAGTCAGGTTTGAACAAGCCAACGACATTTTAGGATTCCGTATTTCGGACATCCTCTTTGAAGGTGACGACCAAGCCTTGCGCGAGACCAACGTCACTCAACCAGCCATATTTTTGCATTCAGTTATTTTGGCAGAAATATTGGAAGAACGATTTAAACCAGACATGGTTGCTGGTCATTCATTAGGCGAATTTTCTGCCCTAGTCGCTAGTCAGGCCTTGTCTTTTGAAGACGGATTGAAACTGGTTTCTCAACGAGCTACAGCCATGCAATCTGCATGCGAGCAAGTCTCAGGAACAATGGCAGCCATCCTTGGACTTGATGACGAAATAGTCGAACAAATATGTCATGAAATTCAAGACGTTGTAGTTCCTGCAAATTATAATTGCCCCGGTCAGTTGGTGATTTCAGGGAGTATTTCGGGAATTGAATCGGCCTGTGAGGCGCTCAAGGAAGCTGGAGCTAGACGTGCATTAATCTTACCTGTTGGAGGGGCATTCCACTCTCCTCTGATGTCTCCAGCCAGAGAACAATTGGCCTCTGCCATTGATCAAACCGAATTCAATTCTCCAATTTGCCCAATATATCAAAACGTAAACGCTGCGCCTTCACAGGATCCGTCAGAAATCAAAAAAAACTTGGTGGATCAGCTGACCGCTCCTGTTCGCTGGACTCAATCTGTCCAAAGAATGGCCTCGGACGGGGCTCTTTGCTTCATTGAAGTTGGTCCAGGAAATGTGTTACAAGGATTAGTCAAAAAAATCAACAGAGAGCTTGAGGTAAGCTCTGCTGAAATTTAATCAAATTTAAAATGATTTCTAAAAGAAACCGATTACTGGTATTACTCATATTTGCTTCTGTAGTTTTGGATCAAGCTACCAAAATATTGGTCCGACATTACGTCGATCGTTATCAGTCTATCGCTTTAATAGGCGACTATCTCACATTGACCAATGTAGAAAATCCTGGGGCCTTTTTGGGAATGGGAAGTGATCTGAGCCCTAATCTTAAGCTAACGCTACTTTTGATATTGCCAGTCATTGTCCTAGTCATTGTGATGTACAAGTTGTTTACCGAAACCACACTTGACAAATGGTCCACAATTGGTTTTGCTTCAATTATAGGGGGAGGTATTGCCAACATGTTCGATCGATTTAGATTTGGATCTGTAACCGATTTTCTCCACATAGATTTTGGGGGAATAGTACAAACGGGCATCTTTAATGTCGCCGATATGTTTGTGAGCGCAGGACTGATTGTACTAGTGGTTCTAGGCTTCAAAAAGAAGCCAAAGCAAGAAGAAACTGTTTAATTGCTTTTGTAAACTTTACCGTCCTTCATTACAAAAATCACATTTTCTAGGGTGTGAATGTTCTCTAAAGGGTTCTCATTGACGGCAACAATATCAGCAACAAATCCTTTAGCAATGACTCCAATTTTATCTGACAATCCAAGAACCTTGGCGTTGGTGGTTGTAGCAGACTGAATTGCCTCCATTGCAGGCATTCCCGCTTCTACCATATATCCAAATTCTTTAGCATTTTGACCATGAGGAAAGACTCCAGCGTCTGTGCCAAAGGCAATAGCCACTCCTTTTTTATAGGCCTTAGCAAAGGTTCCTTGTATTTTTGGACCAATTTCTAGAGCTTTAGGAACAATGACATCTGGATAATATCCCTTTATTTGGGCATTCTCGGCCACAAATTTGCCCGCAGTGATGGTAGGGACATAGTAGGCTTTATACTGCTTCATCATCTCCATAGTTTCGTCGCTCATCAAGGTGCCGTGCTCAATGGTTGTAACTCCTCCCTTAATAGCACGTTGCATGCCTTCATCACCATGAGCATGGGCCGCCACCGTCATGCCATAGTCTTTGGCGGTTTCACAAATGGCCTTAACCTCTTCAAGGGTAAATTGTGGGTTTTGGCCATTTTTTGCAACACTTAAAACACCTCCTGTTGCTGTAATTTTGATCAAATCAGCTCCATTTTTGTAGCGCTGACGCACTGCTTTTCGGGCATCATCTACACCATTGACGACCCCTTGATCGGGTCCTGGATCTCCCATTAATTCGTCTTTCATCCCATTAGTAGGATCGGCATGCCCGCCTGTAGTTCCAATTGATTTCCCCGCAGTCAAAATTCTTGGGCCGTCTATTTTTCCTGCATTAATGGCGTCCCTTAAAGCTAAATTGACTCCAATACCTCCCAAATCACGCACGGTGGTAAAACCTGCCATTAAAGTCGTCTTTGCAAAACCGACGGACTCAAAGGCAACGTCAGCCGTATTGTCCGTAAACTCTTTCAAATATTGATTTGGGTTGGTTTCGTTTTCAATATGTACATGCATGTCGATGAAGCCTGGCAAAACTGTTTTACTCGACAAATCAATGAGTTCAAAAGAATTGTTAGGAGTCAAAAACCCATCTTCAATTGAAGAGATCAAGCCGTTGGAGACTACAATTGTTTTATTGGTTACTGTTTTTCCATTTTGTGTATCAATCAATCGTCCTGCATGGATGTAGTAATTTTGTGCGCTGATGATTGAGGTTAAAGTAAGCGAAAGGAGTAATATGAGGTGCTTTGACATGAGAGTTAAATTTTATTCAACTCAATATTAGGAAATATTTCTTACATGACACTCCCAAAGCCAAGCTGATTTTAGGGCTTCGTCTAAGGTTCTCGAAGCCTTCCATCCTAAGACTTTGTTAGCCTTTTCGGTATGGGCATATATTTCAATCACATCACCTTCGCGACGAGGTGCAAACTTAAAAGGAAGTTTAAGCCCACTGACGCTTTCGAAGGCATGAATCACTTCTAGAACAGTACTGCCCGCTCCTGTTCCCACATTGAAGACTTCGAACTTGTCTTCGTTAGTTTGGTTTAATAAACGTTGAAGAGCAATCACATGAGCTTCTGCCAAGTCCATAACGTGAATGTAGTCTCTGACACATGTTCCGTCGACAGTAGGATAGTCGTTTCCGAATACCTTCAATTCTTGTCTCAATCCTATTGCTGTTTGAGTGATGAACGGCACCAAATTTTGGGGTATTCCAATGGGCAATTCTCCGATCAGAGCTGAATGATGGGCTCCAATTGGATTGAAATACCTTAGAGCAATCACATTCAGGCTTGGGTTGGCTAGGGTAACATCTTTCAAAATTTCCTCTCCAATCTGTTTGGTGTTGCCATAAGGAGACATGGCTGGCTTGATAGGAGCATCTTCAGTGATTGGCAAATCATCTGGGCTGCCATACACCGTGCATGACGAACTGAAGATGAAATTTTTTGCCGCAGTGCATTTCAACAAATTTATCAATCCTGTCAGGTTGTTGTGATAGTAGAGTAAAGGATTTTCTACACTTTCCCCTACTGCTTTTGAAGCCGCAAAATGAACAATACCTTCGATGTCGGTTTGATTGGAAAAATATATTTTAACAGCCTCCAAATCTCTTAAATCCAGCTGGCAAAAATCAGGTTTCTTCCCAGTTATTTTCTCAAGACCGTCCAATACCTTTAAACTGGAATTTGACAGATCGTCTATAATGCATACCTCATGGCCTTGATTGATCAAAGCGACCACAGTATGTGATCCAATGTATCCAAGTCCGCCGGTAACTAGTATTTTAGCCATTGACAAAGTCTAAAACTGTTTTAGCAATCCAGTCAATTTGCTCTTGATCAAGTTCAGTATGCATGGGGAGTGAAAGCACTTCTTTCGAAAGTCTGTTGGTCACTGGGAAATCGGCTTCGTGATATCGACTATCGACATAAGCCTTTTGTCGGTGAAGCGGAATTGGGTAATAAACGCCACAAGGGATGCTGTGTTTTTGAAGATGGTCGACTAAAGCGTCACGGTCGATTCCCTTAATTTTCAAAGTATATTGATGGAATACGTGGCAATCGCATTGGTCGCAAATGGTTTTACAACCATTACTCATGCTGGGCAGTTCTATGTTTGGGTGATTGGCAAAAGCACGATTGTAGGCCATTGCTGCTCGTCGTCTTTTGGCATTGTAGTCGTTCAAATGAGGGAGTTTTGCTTGTAAAACAACTGCTTGTATGGTGTCTAGTCGAGAATTTACGCCAACCACATCGTGATGGTATCTTACATACATTCCGTGGTTCACAATACCCCTAATGATATGGGCGAGTTGGTCGTCATTAGTAAAAATAGCGCCCCCGTCTCCGTAGGCTCCTAGGTTTTTGGAAGGAAAAAAGGATGTAGCAGCAACATGACCCATTGTTCCCGCCATTTTCTTTTGCCCAGATTTAGTCGTGTATTTAGCCCCTATAGCCTGAGCGTTGTCTTCAATGACGAATAAATTGTGCTTTTTAGCTAAATCCATAATAGCATCCATATTGGCACACATGCCAAACAAATGAACAGGGACTATGGCTTTGGTTCTGGGTGTGATAGCCTTTTCAATAGATTCAATGTTGATATTGAAAGTGTCCTCGTCCACATCCACTAATACTGGGGTTAGACCCAGTAAGGCAATAACCTCAACAGTAGCGGCAAAGGTAAAGTCGGCCGTAATAATTTCGTCACCTGCTTTGAGTCCAAGCCCCATCATAGCAATCTGCAAAGCATCAGTTCCATTGGCGCATGGTATGACGTGCTTCACGTCAAGATACTTCTCCAAAGATTTTTGAAATTCATGAACCTTTGGTCCATTGATAAAGGCAGTGGTAGTCAAAACTTCCTCAATCCCTTGGTCAACCTCAGTTTTGATGGCCTCATATTGACCATTCAGGTCAACCATTTTAATTTCCTTCATGCTTGAAATTCTAGCGAGTGATTTGCTGTATTTTGTTCAGTTTCAATTGCGAAATTACAAATTTGCTATTGCGTAATCGTATTTTTGAGAGAAGAAATGTAATTTCGCACAAAGATTAACTGTGGGGCAAATATATCGATTCGTCATTTTTTTGAGTAGTCTGCTCGTTCCTCTTGCGGCGCTGTTCAATAAAAAAATTAGAACTGGTATGTTGGGCAGAAAATCTAGCCTACGCATTTTAAGTGAAACCATAAAGCCCACCGACCAAACGCTATGGTTTCATTGTGCCTCGTTGGGTGAATTTGAACAAGGTCGAACAGTTTTTGAATTCCTTGCTTCTCAGAACCCCAATCACAAAATTATTTTGAGTTTTTTCTCTCCGTCAGGGTTTGAACATTGCCCCAATCTGAGCTGGATTACTGCGAAAGTGTATTTGACTTTAGATTCCAAATCCAATGCAGCACAATTCGCTGCGGCTGCTCATCCCTCATTGGCTGTTTTTGTGAAATATGACATTTGGCCAAACCACTTGAGGGCCTTATACCATATAGGAGGAAGAGCTGTTTTGATTTCTGCAGTATTTAGACCTCATCAAATATATTTTAAATGGTACGGCAAACTATTTATGTCTGCCTTGAATGCCTTTGAACACATTTTCGTACAAGATGAGGTCTCTCAATCATACCTGAATCAGCATGGCTTTTCCGAGGTCACTGTTTCGGGCGATACCCGCTATGATCGCGTATTGAATCAAAAAGTCTCTGAGATTGACTTACCTGAAATCGAACAATTTATTAACGGACAACTTTGTTTTGTTGCAGGCAGCATCTGGCCCGAAGACATGGACTTGATTGCTCCCTTTGTCAACATGCCTCAAGGTCCAAAAAGTATATTAGTACTTCATGAAATCAATCCTGATAAAATCAAATACATTCAGAGGCACTTGTCCAAACCAAGTATTCTGTATTCCGAGCGCGAAGGAGTGCGGCTAGAAGATTTTGACGTTCTGATTATTGATTGCATTGGTTTGCTGTCTAGACTATATCATTTCGCCGATGTGGCCTTTGTTGGTGGTGCAACTGGTAACACAGGTTTGCACAATGTTTTGGAACCGGCAGTTTTCGGATGTCCTATTGTTATTGGGGAAAACTACAGTAAGTTTCCAGAAGCCATTGCTCTTATCGAAAATGGAGGCATGACATCTGTAAGCCATCCTCATGTACTCTATCAAACAGTCAGTTCTATGATGGAAGACCCCCATGAGCGACTTAGGCTAGGCCGCTTAAATGCACAATTCGTTGCAAGTAAAAGTGGAGCAACTGCAATAATCAATTCTTATTTGAGAAGTCATCCTTTATGAATCAAAAACCACGTTTACATTTTATTGATGCGCTGAGGGCTTTCGCCATTTTAATGATGCTCCAAGGGCATTTTGTGGACACCTTTTTGTCATACGAGTCAAGGGATACTAGTTCAGTGGTTTACAACATTTGGTTGTATTGTCGAGGCTTTACTGCCCCGGTGTTTTTTACGGTAACAGGATTTGTATTCACCTATCTCCTGCTGCTTCACCCCACTCAAGGGCGTAAAAACCCTAGATTGAAAAAAGGGCTTTTTCGTGGCCTGGAACTCATTGCATGGGGCTATGTCCTTCGGTCAAATATTTGGGGTTTGTTTATAGGACAGATATATCCCAATTTTTTCATCACAGACGTCTTGCATATCATTGGTGTCAATTTAATTTTTTTAGTTGCAATTTATTGGCTTTGTGCTAACATCTCAAGGGGCGCCTTAGCTGCAGTTTTGGTGAGTTTTACTTTGTTTGTATTTCTATCGGAACCTTTCTACAGAATGGCTGAATTCCCTAACCTTCCTTCAATGATTGGGACCTATTTGACCAAGATCAACGGTGGAGTATTTTACATTTTCCCTTGGGTCGGCTTTGTCAGTATTGGAAGTTTCTTGGCCTTGCTGATGAAAGACACTCTCAAGGCAGCGTTCCCACAATGGAGCTTGTGGTTGGCGTTTTCCGGTATCGTTTTGATATTTATGAGTTCCTCAATTGTCGAAGTAATTGTTTCCAATTTTCCCAATTTAGTTGATCCTGAAGTGATGAGTAGTCCTTATTTGTTTCACCGTCTTGGAGATACTTTTTTACTGTTTTCTCTCTTTATGATCCTTGAACAACGGTTTAGAGAAGGACTATTTTTAGAAATAGGCCAGCGTACTTTGTCTGTCTATATTATTCACTACATGTTGTTGTATGGTGGTTTAATTGGATATGGGCTCAAACTAATCATTACGCCAAAAGGTCTCGACGGTTGGGAATCCGCCTTCGGTGCATTAGGGTTTGTATTAACTGTTATTTTTATTGTATTGGGCTATTACCATAGCGAATATTACAAGAAAAAAACAAGCCTTAAAAAGAACAAAACTCAGTCGACCTAGCGCTAAAAGGTACTAAAAATAATATCGGTTTTACTGGGATCGTAAAGCACCGAGAGATTGTGGAAAAGGTATTTTTTTTCATCTGAATTTTTTGGCGGATCGATAAGCCCTAATTCATTCATCCACAGTTTTACAATCATCTCATTACAGTACACAGCGCTCGAATCGTCGTAATCAGCCTCTTTGTCGAAGGGGATTTTTTCGTGGACATATGTATTGACAGATGACCACAAGTTGCTGTCCATCGTGGAGCTGTATTTTTTCCAACGCACCACTAAAATGTTTTCAGGATTGGAAGCTTGAAGAAATTCATGCAGTGGTTGAATAATTACTCCATTGATCTGCATTTGTTTGCTTGACAAGGCATGAGCCACAAAAACTCCATTTGGTTTCACCATGACAATGCCTACATGAGTCAGATCATAGAGCCCATGTTCCAAAAATGTTGACACCCATTCACTCACCATGCCATAGCCCTTTCTGAAAATCAAGTCTCCAGTTTTCAATTTTTGTACCTCTTCGGAGGACATGCGGAGCATTTCTTTGTCGATTTTAATCATTTGATTTTCTACCTTTTCATCGATACGTTGAAAAAAAATTACTGCCGTTACGACTAGTACCAGCGATACAAATGTTGCAATGACCTTAATATTTTTTTTTGAAACCATGTTGTGATAATCAAAAAGTGCGTCACATCACAAATATGTCACGCACTTCAAATGATTGTTTGAATGATCAGGACTACTCCTCCTTGTCCAGTTCTTCTTTGTTCAGGTCTTCCTTATCAATAGATACTTTCCACTCATCGTCAACTTTAATGAGATACAATTGTTCAGGTTTGCCGTCATCATCTAGGTAAGTAACACTGGCTTCATTATTGTTGATCTCCACAGACTTTATATTGAATTCACTTTTAGGGAGCGAGGCCATATCTTCTCCATACTCTTTCATTAGTTCTTCCAGAGATAAAAGGAGTTGCTTGGTTGACTCATCGCAATAAGATGCGGCTTCCTTGAAGTCATATTTCCCTAGAGCCTCTAAAAATGCTTCGGCAGTATTTCTAACTTTGTCTTCTTCTGAAACAGAACAAGAACTGATGCTCATTCCGAGTAAAACGAAGAATAAAATTTTCAATGTTTTCATAATTTCTTTTTTTATAAATATATAAAAACTATCAATGGGATATAAATAATTTACCTTTATTCACAAAACACCCAGACAATCAAGATGAGTCCATTTACTTCTGAAATCAATTTACTGCCCGGAGAAGGAGAGGTATATTACTTCGGTCCTATAATACCGGAGCATCAATCCAATATATTTTTTGAGCGACTGATGACCCTTATCGCCTGGAGAAATGACGAAGCTATGATGTTTGGGAAAAAGATTATCACAAAAAGAAAGGTCGCGTGGTATGGTGATTTGCCCTTTAAATACACCTATTCAAAAACGACAAAATTGGCACTGCCTTGGACTGAGGACCTCATCATATTGAAGGAAGTTGCGGAACAAGTGAGTGGTGAGACATACAACTCTTGTTTATTGAATCTATACCACGATGGCACCGAAGGCATGGCTTGGCACAGTGATGGAGAGAAGGAATTGAAAAAAAATGGCGCTATTGCCTCTTTAAGTTTTGGGGCAGAACGGAAATTTGCTTTTAAACACAAACTCAGTAAAGAGGTAGTGACAGTACATCTGCACCACGGCAGTCTTTTGGTTATGAAAGGGGAAACTCAAACCCATTGGCTGCACCGTTTGCCGCCCTCCAAGCGGATAACTTCACCTAGAATCAATTTGACGTTTAGGACTATTAATACTAATTCAATTAATTCAAATCGTTGACTCTAATTTTAAAGGCTTTATTGAGAAAATATTCCCGATAACGGCGATCAGTTTTACTTTTGGAGACTGAAAATACAAGTTCCTTTTTCGAAGTAAGAAGATTCAAAGTTTTCCCCAAATCTCGCATAACTTCCGGAATTAAGCGATAAACATGATGTGGATGAAGGTCTTTAGTATTGAGCACATTATGAATTTGATTGGTTGTAATCTTATGGTCGCGATAAAGAAGTTTAAGAATTTTAAATTCAAATTCATCAATATCTATTGTTTTAAACCTATATAATAAATGAGTTTTATAAACAACGATTTCATTTGACTTGCGATACAACAATGTAATTATTATAAACAAGACAATGCATCCTAAAGGGACGACATACATTAGTAAGTTATTCGATTTTATAATTTCATTAGAATAATTTGCATTCAAATTCGCAAAATTATTGGGAGCCATTGACAATTTAAAAGTGTCATTTTGTTGTTCAATAAAATAAAAATGATCATTTATTAAGAAAACATCAAATTCGTTTAAAACTTGAGAGGTCCAATAAGCTGGAAAAAATTGAATTATATTATTTTTCCAATCTAATTTTGTGAGTCCAGATTTGTTTAAAATTAAAAAATTATCGTCAGAAACTACCCTTTGACCCGATAAATCCTCTGAACTTTCCCCTCGGTAAGTGATTGATTTTGACTCAAAATTAAGCTCAAAAACTCTGTTGTTTATAAATTCCTTTAAAGGATTTCCGGTGTCGAAGGTACGCCCAGCATATATGACATAAACGCCCTCTTCAATGCAGTTGACATTCGGATTTAATATACCTTCATAATCACCATCAATAGCCTTAAGAATATAGGGAAGCCACAAATGCTGTGACTTGTCAAAATAAGACAATCCCCTATATTTTGTCCAAAACCCATATCCACCTATTCTGAACAAAGTGTCATGATGGACAAAAAAGCTGCTGTTCATAAAAAAATTCTTGTGAATCGTTCTATCAAGCCTGTTGAATTTATCATCAACAACCACCCCGGTCTCATTTGACGGATAATATGAGGTCGTACTGCTTAATAATGGTGACAACGCTTTGATGTCATAATCCTTGCGCGGAAACAAGGATTTACTTACAAGCTGTGCTTTCAGATTATAAGAAAACAGACTGTCAGCAGATATAATATTGAACAATTGACTGTTCGAATTATAAAGAAAATTGTCAATGGTTTTCATGTTCGCTTGACAACAGCCCACTTCAATAATACATATTTCCAATAGTATAAAAAAAAGTATTCGCATTAGATGTTAATACATTATTTCCATTTTTTGTTTAAATATTTTTGTGTAAAGAAATGACAAATAAATAAAGTGAAGGTATTTAAAAAATTATTAATCATTGTACTTGCGGTAACAGTTTTTAATTCATGTAATGACGACGAAACTATAGCAATTGTTAAAAACGGTACCTTAATGAACTATCCAGACAAGACCCTTGGTGAAGCTATTGAAGGGTTTTTTGGAAATCCATACTGGTCGAGTGGCGTTAGTGAAGACGGAGTAAATTTTGTCAATATTGAGGGCACTATAATGTATATGGACAAAAACGTAGATGCCCTTCTCCAATATACCATTTCGGAGGATAAAAGTACATTCGAATTTAGTGCTTTAGAAATAAACGAAGTTCCTCAAGCCATGATAGTATATTTAGGATTGGTTGAGGCTATGTATGAATAGAAATATAAAATAGATATGGGAATCAGAAGAAGTAAACAACAATTGCTGCAAACAGATTTGCAAATTTACGAGGCATTGAAAAGATGCGAAGATGCTCTGACTCTTGGAGGATTTAAGAACATTAAAAAAAATGAAACCTTAAGACAGCTGAATGGCAAGTATAAAAAAATAACGGTGTTTGGAGAAATTGACATTTCTCTAATGGAAGTCAATGGTAAAACAGAAATTAACCTAAAGTCAACAGCCAATGTAGATAATATTTTTGCGCTATTTTCTTCACCAAACAATAAGATCATGAAGGCGTTCATTTCAAATTTTTAACCTCTTTAATGACTTGTGAAGCAATAACTGTAATATCAAAATGAACTTTAACAAAAGTTAATCCCTTAAAATTAAATTGTATGAAAATTAGCATTAAACTAGTAATTATCTTGTCAATCCTATTAACGTTTTGGAACTGCTCATCCTCTGTAGGTGAAACAGTGGCTGAGGAGGTTTGTGATTGCTTTAGCGCCCTTGAGGTCAGTGAAGATCAAATGACATCTATAGAAGCGCTTGACCAACTAGTCAGTCCTGAAAAAGCCCAAGCATTCATGTCTTGTGTCAAAAGTGCTATGGATAAAGCGGAATTGAACGGATTTTCGGAAGAGGATCAATTGGAAAGTCGGGTTGTTTTGCGAGAAAAATGTCCTAAGGCCGCAGAGTTAATGGGTTTATAAGCACCTCAAGTATTTTGAATTGCAAAAAAAACGACTTGAGCATTCAAGTTGTTTTTTTGTTCTATCAGGGTACAACTCTGAGCGAACTGGGATTTGGAAAAGGTCATAATTCTGTCCCAAAACAATAATTCGTCAAAAATTACCCTTTCAGCTAATTAAACTCGATAAAAAAATATTCGCATTATTTACGAGTATAGAATGATAAACTAAAACTAACATAAGTTTGAAAATAACTTTAAAAAAAAAAGCAATGACAACTTTAAACAAAATTTATTTACTCCTCTTAATATTTGCATTAAGTGCTTGTGAAGAACCTATTGACGATAAGCTACAAAACAAATGGTGGCTTGAAATTAGTGATGGAGATCAAATAATACAATTTTTAGCCGATGGGAAGGCCCAAGATTTAAATTACCAAACTGTAATTGATTATCAGGTAGATGGGGAAACATTAACCTTAGATGACCAGAAATTTAAAATCAATCGTTTGGACGAGAATTACTTAGAGCTTTCATCTGACGGTAAAGACCTGAAATTTAGACTCGCTAATAGCAAAGATCTTCTTATTGGGGATTGGGAGGGAATTTATTATGATGACGAATTTAGTGTTGATTTAAGAAAAGATGGTGACTTTAAAAGCAAGGTTAATGATGAAAGAAAGAGAGGAAAATATCATATATCGAACGACACTTTGAAACTAGGTGATGAAGAATTCAAGTTTATAATTTCAAAGGATTTAAATAATTTGACATTAACCCTTCTTAAAGATGAAAATTTAAAACTCGAGTTATATCGTGACTTGTAACAAAAAGAACATTTGAATGATAAAAAAAGGGATAGATCCAATTTAGGACCTATCCCTTTTTTTTTGAGGCATTACTTAAGCCACATGCGCAATACTGATTAATTAAATTTAATCCAAAGAGCAAAATACTTTTTCAACCGACTGTCAACCGTTGTATTCCGCGCCTTGGGTATGCTTCATCCCTTTCGATGCATTCAATCGGGGAATTAACGTGACAAAGATTGGTCTAAAATGAATTTCAAAACAAAGCATTATGGCTATTAGGACAGAATTGGATTTCTCTCAAAATTTTTACAAACATGACAAATGTCATTTTTTAAATTACTATTTATCTTTTACTTTACTGTAATTAGCGGGTATAATTAACCGCTGGTAGCAA
>JALRKI010000144.1 GCA_023254815.1 Flavobacteriaceae bacterium | reverse complement strand
AAACCCCGATGACAAACTGTTGATAACTTGAGGTCAATTGACACTGTCAAATTAGGTATTTTTGCTATTTAAAATTCAAAGAAAAGCAATGTCTGAACACGTTAAATGTCTTATCATCGGATCTGGTCCAGCAGGTTATACTGCTGCCATTTATGCTGCTCGAGCAAATATGAAACCAGTGCTTTATCAAGGAACTCAACCTGGAGGTCAATTGACCACTACTAATGAGGTTGAGAATTTCCCAGGTTACCCCAATGGGGTTACAGGCCCAGAAATGATGATTCAATTACAAGATCAGGCCAAGCGTTTCGAAACAGATATCCGCGATGGATGGGTAACCAAGGTTGATTTCAGTGGACCGGTGCACAAGGTATGGATTCACGATGGCAAGGAAATCCATTGTGACGCGGTGATCATTTCAACCGGTGCTTCGGCCAAATACTTGGGATTGGCATCGGAGCAGAAATACCTGCAGTTGGGAGGAGGGGTATCGGCTTGTGCTGTTTGCGATGGTTTTTTTTACCGCAATCAGGAGGTTGTCATAGTAGGAGCTGGAGACTCAGCTTGCGAAGAAGCTCACTATTTGTCAAAATTGTGTACCAAGGTCACTATGCTGGTACGTCGTGATGAGTTTAGAGCTTCCAAAATTATGGTAGCTCGAGTCACCAAGACTGAAAACATTGAAATTTTATACAACACCGAAACCGAAGAAGTGCTAGGCGATGGTCAAGTAGTCACTGGAGTTAGAGTAAAAAACAATCTTACACAAGTTGTTCATGACATTCCAGCCACTGGTTTTTTTGTTGCCATAGGCCATCAACCCAATACGGACATATTTAAAGACTATCTGAACATGGATGAAACAGGATACATCAAAAATGTTCCAGGCAGCACCAAAACCAACATAGCAGGTGTATTTGTCTCAGGAGATGCAGCAGATCACGTTTATCGCCAAGCCATTACCGCCGCTGGAACCGGCTGTATGGCAGCGCTCGATGCCGAGCGCTACCTAGCCGCTTTAGAAGGTTAAGTCAATTTCTTGATCGCACCCGGCCGCCCGAACTTTTGTTTTTGTCAACACTTTGTGGATTGCCATAGTAAGTAACGTCTCCACCGCTGCTCGCGTTTGCACTGAGTTTTCCACTGACATTTATGGATACATCGGCGCCGCTACTGGCATGAGCAGTTCCGTTTTCTGCACTTAATTTGGATGCTTTAACCGAACTTCCACTGCTAGCATCAGCCACTATTGATTGAGCCGTTCCAGACAGATAAATGTCACTGCCACTGGACGATGAAGCAAAGATATTTTGTGCGTTGAGTTCTAAATCGACATCCCCGCCGCTGCTGGCTCTTACTTTCAAATCCTCCAATTCCAATATGGAATTGCTGAGCACATCGCTGCCGCTGCTCGCCGTTAAAGCGTCTATATTTTTAAAAGTCACTTTTACTTTTCTTGAAGCTGCACTGCGAATGGACTTTTCAGTATAAATTCTTAAGGTTCCTCCGACAACTTCTGTGTTAATGATTTCCAATAAATTTTCATCGGCTTGAACGGTCAAACTCTCGGCATCTCCTTGAGTAAGGAACAAGTCGATACCATTTGAAACTTCTATTTTATTGAAACCGCTTACTGTTCGTTCTTGCGATTGGACGTTGCCATCTCCTTGAATACCGGTTCCAATATTGGACACCATTTGGCAGGACAGCGCCATTAAGGTTAAACATAATAAGGCTGTCATTTTGATAATTGTAGTCATAATTTGAAATTTAGGGTGTTAATGATAAGTGAAATGAAATTCTGGTATTTTATGGTTTAGTGCAAAGCTCCAAGTCGGGCTTTTGCTTTTGAGTTCTGAACGACTCTCCTGGTCACAATCCAAACATTCGGTGTCGTTTTTCAGAATACGTAAATAATGTTCTTCACTGCCATTGTCTAATATGTCTCCATATATCGACGTATTACGGTGGAATGAGTAAGTGTTTTCGTCAGCATAGAGCACACTACCTTCAGGAAGGTACAAGGTGAGCTCAACCGATTGATCTCTAAATCGCTGCTCAATATCTGTGAGGAGGTAAGCATTCAATTTAAGGCTATTACCGACCATTTCAAAGTCGTAATCAATAGACTGCGCTCTGTCTTTGGCTAGCTGATAGGAGGCACCTAAAGCAGATTTTTCAACAATCAACGAGGCCTGTTTGTCCTTGGTCGATTGAACAATCAATCGGATATCGGAAGAATAAATCAGTCTTTGATCATTATCATTGTAAACAATCTTAAGACTATTTGAATTGCGATGGATGTCTTTATTATAGTAGCGATTGCCAACCATTTCTAAATACAGTGTGTCACTACTGCTTACTGGTAGGTCGGTGGTTGAGTATTCGCTTGATTTTACACCGAAATCGGCCCCTTCTCGCACTCCAAGAACAATTGTGGTCACCAGTGCGATAAGCCAAATTCCAAGCAATGAAAATTTGGTTGTTCGGCCCATACGCTTGGACTTAGAGCTCAAAATGGAGATGCCCAGCATCAGCATGAATACAAGAGGGACACCGACGAGCACCAGTGCTGTCAAGGATACCAGCCAAATTGGCCAACTGCTTGTCAAAGCGGTTTCGACATAATACATCCATTCTGGGTGAAGGAAAGATGCTGTGCCCAATGAAAATAGGCTCACGACGAAAGAAATCAATAGCACCGTAGTAATCAACATCAAAAACAGTCCTATGAATTTGCCAATGACCTTAAAGAGAAAGGCCATAAGGTCACCCAGAACTTCAAAAAAAGATTGGGATCCTTTGCGAATTTTATCACTTGTGTTTTTGAGGCTTTCGCGATTTAGGGCATCGGCCATTTCATTAATGCCGCTTTTTACGCTTTGAATACCTTCTTTGAAAGAATCTTCTATATTGCTGATGTTAATGGGCTTGCCTTTCATTTGAAGTCTGTCGGCTGTGGTTTTTGCTTCGGGAATCAACACCCATAAAATGATGTACAACAGCACTCCAGTTCCGAATCCAAAAAACAACAATATCCAACCCAATCGGATATAGAGTGCGTCAATGCCAAAGTAGTGGCTCAGACCAGCAGAGACGCCACCGATGTATGAATTTTCGGTATCTCTGAAGAATTTCTTCGGATAATTGGTGTAAGTTTTGGAGGACTGTTCTTTTGGTCGATCTTCTTCCAATTGATAGTCTTCGGGTTGTCCCATGATCTGAATGACGGCAGCCACATTTTGGGTGGTAACAACCTGCTTGTCAGAGGTCAAGACTTCCGAAAACAACTCTGAAATGCGTGACTCGATATCCGACATGACCTCATCTCGACCCTCGGGATCGAGCGAAGATTTCACAGCATTCAAATACCGTTGCAGTTCATGATAAGCGGATTCGTCAATGTGAAAGTGAAGACCGGCTAAGTTGATATTTACAGTTTTGTTCATTTTACTTGGCTTTTGAGGTTTTGTTGTTGTTTTTGGTCACCATGGCTACGGATGCATTGAGAGAGGTCCAGCTCTGGTGCAAGTCGTCCAAGAAGTCATTGCCTTCTTTGGTCAATTGGTAATACTTTCTAGGAGGTCCCGATGTCGATTCCTCCCAGCGGTAGTCTAAAAACCCAGCATTTTTTAAACGAGTTAACAGAGGGTAGAGGGTGCCCTCAACAACCAGTAACTCGGCAGTTTTGAGACCATCCAACAACTCCGCAACATAGCCGTCCTTGTGTTTGAGCATCGCCAAGATGCAATATTCAAGAACGCCTTTGCGCATTTGGGCTTTGGTGTTTTCTAAGTTCATAATTAGGGTGATTTACAATGCAAAGATATATTTATTGAACAGTACTTTGTACTACATAGTACTATATTTAACATTTCTTTAACATTTAAATCCACACTCATCTTTTAACTATATTTGCAGCCATGACGGTTTCCCAATTCAATTCCTATATGATATTGCATCTGCCCTCAGCTTATTGGAGTGGGGTGCGTTTGCGTCAATTATCTTCCGAAAGCGCAACGACAACGGTCCGACTGTCTTGGTTCAATAAAAACCCTTTTAGATCGATGTTTTGGGCCGTTCAAGGCATGGCTGCTGAATTGGCTACCGGAGCATTGATGATGGCAAAAATCAAAGCCAGTAGTCGTAATGTTTCCATGTTGGTTGTTCAAAACGAGGCGGTTTTCACCAAAAAGGCTGTTGGTCGAATCACCTTCTCGTGCGACCAGGGCAGGGAAGTTGATCAGACTTTGCATGTGGCTATTGCCTCTGAAGAAGCGGCTACGATTTGGCTTTCTGCTATTGGAACCGATGAATCTGGAGATCAGGTGTCTGCATTCAAATTCAAATGGTCGGTAAAACTCAAGTCTTAAAATAGTCTCAATGCTATTGACTTAATGAATTTTCAAAAGAAATCATTTTGAACAAAATCAATAATTAATTTCGTGTTTTTTAATCGGCTTAAGCCTCATTTTACAACTTGAAAGGAGGGCAAACAAACGGCCATAGCTGAAGTTTTAATTTTCTTAATCATTTTAGCAAGTCCAAAGCTGAGTGTTAGAAATGATTCTGCTATTCGAATAGATTGATTACTTTCACTTCACGAAGGAGAAACAACACTATTCGCACTTTTCTATGCACTGTCGTGACTTTATCAAATTAATACCACAATTGCAATCGACTGTTTTGCCGGGTTGGGCAGCTCAGTCAAAATTAGCGCCGATGCAGCGGCTGTCCATGGCGCAGTTGACGCCTCAGTTAATATCTGAAGCAAAAAAAGCCGCCGTATTGGCGCTGTGTTATCCCGATCATGGTGGCGTGATGCATTTGGCATTAATTGAGAGAAATAATTATCAAGGTGTTCATTCAGCCCAGATTAGCTTTCCTGGTGGCAGACCAGAGGAAGGCGATGGTAGTCTTTTGGAAACTGCACTAAGAGAGACTCATGAGGAAATAGGTTGTTCGTCAAGTCAAGTCAAGGTAATCCGTCCGCTCTCTGAGCTTTATATTCCTCCAAGTCAATATTACGTGCATCCTTTTTTTGGTTATACTTTAAAAACTCCCACCTTCAAAAAGGATGTCAGAGAAGTTGCCCAAATTTTAGAATGGCCGCTGGAGGCCTTTTTAAGCACCCAAATCACTAGTGCAGAGATTTCAATAAACACTACTCTGACCAGTAGGGTACCAATCTATGAATGGCAAAGCCATCGCATTTGGGGAGCTACGGCAATGATGTTGAGTG
>JALRKI010000140.1 GCA_023254815.1 Flavobacteriaceae bacterium | reverse complement strand
TATTTTCCTTATTTTTAGAAAATATGGATATGTTGTCTTGCAGTTGCTTATTTAAATCATCAGTTTGGCGCGTTATGTCCAAATTTTCATTTTTCTCAAGCCAAGCATTAATGAGAGCGACATCCTCAGTTTTGTTAGTGATTTCAGTTTTACCTTGCTTGATGGTAGAAGTGATATTTGTAACTTGACGCTCCAATCCAGTGAAAAGCGTTTCAAAAGTTACTGCAGTTAGTCCAATTAGTGACAATGCAATTAAAAACTTCCATCCCACGCTCTTCACGCGATAAAGGCCACTTGCAAGAGGAATCTTTGTAGGTTCAATGATAGCAATCAACAGGAAAGGCAATGCACCCAGTAAGGCGTTGATAGCAGTGCTAAAGGTCTTAATTTCTGAGTTATTGTAAGCATCCCAAGCCATCATCGCCGCTATAATCAAGCCAATCGAAGCCGCAAGTATTTCAACCGCCCAGGCGGTTGCCATCAACCGTTTACCAAACG
Organism: Flavobacteriaceae bacterium; assembly: GCA_023254815.1. GTDB lineage: Bacteria > Bacteroidota > Bacteroidia > Flavobacteriales > Flavobacteriaceae > JALRKI01. The sequence goes on along the minus strand of JALRKI010000140.1, from coordinate 3,687 downwards.
ATTGTTCTCTTTCAAATTTAGTTTCATTATCAAAAATAGACGAAGATAACCCTTGTAAAATATTGTTAGAATTTGACATCGAAATTGCCTGAAGTCCCGTTAGCATTAGAATGACATTACATTAATAATTTATGAGTACTGTCAAACGATAAATTTTACTCAAAATGAACACTTAAAAAAATATTAATGCATGTATTATGCTAACATAAGGCATAAGATATCAACTACTTAGGTGGCCTCCAACCTGCTTCTATTGCATCCTCTATCGTGCAAAACCATCGTTCTCCCTTCGTCTCATCAATTTTTGTTCGATGGTACCATTTGGAATCTGCCGTATGATATATCTTACCGCTTGAACTGATATTTCCTTTTATATTACAAATTTTCGTTTTTGTATCGCTAAGACGCTTTCCCTTTCTCCACTCCCAAGGATAAACAAATTTACCTGACCAAACACCTACCTTGTTTGATGAAGCTGCTTCCTCCTGTTCAATATACCTAGATGAATACTGCCGGTATGCCACTGCCATGCCTTCACGCACCATTTCTTCATTCAAGTTAATTTGATTGACAAAGCAAGTTGCAAGAATTCTTTCATATCTGTCTGTACCCTTGCCTTCACATCTAACGTCAGAATTATTTATCAAAGTTTGGAGAAATTTGGTGGCTGCTAAACCGCATCGGTAAGGTACTCCATAAGCGTTTTCACAATACTGAGAACTTTCGAGAGCGTCGATCCCGTCAAGCCTTACTTTGTAACCCGATAAGTTTATCGTATCACCATCGGTAACAACAACCTTCCCCTCCAAAGTTTGACAAAAGGATGATTGAGCTAGAAACAAGATTGTTACAAAAATTCGTTTGAACATCACAAAAATCCTGAACGCTTAACGCTGAATAACTACTTACGATAGATTAACTCAATTATTTAAATTATAAAAACTATTACTGCTGCTCTTAGAGAATAATAGCGCGAAAACAGAAGGGTTAACTTAAAAGGCCCATTATGCCATCAAGCTAAAAAATTTTAAAAGACTTCATTAGGAGCTGCCCCAGTGATAATCATGTACCAAATTTCATCGTGCTTTGGTGGGATAGTAGGTTTATTTCGGAGGAATAAATGTCTGGCTCAGTAAACAAAGTAATTTTAATTGGCAATTTAGGGAGCGACCCTGAAGTGCGCACTGCTCCAGATCAATTTCAAGTATGCACTTTCAGCCTAGCCACAAGTCGAGACTGGAGAGATCGAAACACTGGCGAACAGAAGTCTCAAACAAACTGGCATAGTGTGGTTGTCTGGGAACCTAACGCGGTAACTTACGCAAAGAACTTCCTGAAAAAAGGTGCCAAGGTCTACGTCGAGGGCAAGCTCGAAACTAGAAAGTGGCAGGATAAATCAGGTTCGGATCGCTATACCACGGAGGTGGTTATTCGGCAGAACTCTGGTCAGTTAGTTGGCCTGGATAGCCGAGAAGAAATTAGCTTTGAGGACAGGGAAAGCTCTGTAAAACCATTCGACAATAGAGACGTACCGCTTTAAGGCAATCGATTGTCCCTCGAAGCTTTCTTTTCTAATTTATTATCGAATAAAAAATCCCGCTCGTGCCAGCAATATCGGTAGCGTTCCTCGGTGATTTTGACGCAGTCATTTGGCCCCTCAGGCACTTGTGAAACGTGGACGTCCAAGAAGCCCAAAGGCTCAAGAACAAAAATTTGTAAACCAAAATAAAGAATTGGTGAAACGATCAAGAATCCCACCAATAAACAGAAACGCGCAGAACTCATTTCATTCACACGTTTCAAAAGGGATTGGCTCACAAGGACTTAGAAACGGTCCTTTGTATGGATATTCTTCGATGATAACCATCACCAAAAAAAGTAATAATATTGCCGTAAACGATAAGCCTACTGCCCATACAGACAGCTTAAATGTTGTTCGTAACATGTGCTTTGCCTCAAGTTTTCCGATCTTATTGTCGGGTAAGAAGCAACATTAACACATGAAACGATTCCCTCAAAATCAGAAGAAAACTATTATTTACACTGACTGGAAAATCCAAGGACTTGAGCGCCCTCGATATCGCCAACAGTCGTGACATTCAAAAATGCATAGTCATGCTGATATATCAAATTACAATAACCAACTCCTGTACCTGAACATGTTTCTATTTCTGGCAAACCATACTCTAATCGAGCGTTCTGATAAAAATCGTCCTTTACACTATTTTTGCCAGCATCTGTTTTTAGATAGCTCTCCCAGTCCACAGGGAACCAACCATATTTAGCAAGCTGATTTCGCGCCTCCAAGATAGGATACTCCGACAATTGCGGGACTAAATGTCGACCACAAACTAGGCTACTTGCTTCTTTATCAAGAGTGATACGATTACCCCTAAATTCAAACTCATGCGAAGAATACCTGACGCCACCACCACTGATTACGCTGACTGCGCCTTTTTGATTTGTTTCTAGGGCAGCCAATTCATGGCTATTATTTGGACCTGTATATACGAGTGCAATTAGAAAATTGTCTTTGAATATGGCAATGTTTGTCTGCTCTATGAAGCACATTCCACTGGTAATTGATGTGGCGGAACCCGCAAAACTCACAAAATAAAAAGGCCCATGCTCTACTTCCGACGTTACCATCCATCCTAATTTCGAAATTTCAATCGCAAGGTTCGTTTCACTTTCAATACTGAAATACTCGCAATTCCCAGTGAAATTTGGTCTTGGACCTCTCGGGATCTATCTAATTTCTGATATAAATATATCGTCAATCTTGCTCTCTAGAATTACCTGCGAAAAAACAGGAGACGCAGAAAAAACAAAGAGTGCAAACAACTTTCGCAAACCAATGAAGTTCAATTTATCGCGCAACTTCGGCTCCATTCATATCATAACCAAAATCATCATAGTAATCAGAATTGATAGAACGACCCCAAACCAAAGCCACAATGCATTCCCGCCTTCGGAGTTCACTCTTCTATGATATTCTTCCAATTCCAAACTAGCCTGATCTATAGAATTAATTTTGGGATCATTTCTCTCGCTGAGGGGCTTAGACTTGAATTTAGCGTATCTATTCTTGTCTAATTCCTCTTGGCGCTTTTTCTCATCCAGTACTGCTTGTTTTTGCGCGGCTTCATAAGCTTTTGCTCGTTTTTTAAGTTGAGAGTTTTTGCGCTGAATTTGACGGCATAATAACTCTAAATCATCCTTTATCCGAATAAATCTAAATCTAATGTAAGCACTCTTTATGGCATCTTGATTGCCGTTCGCAGCTTCAATTGCTCTTGCTTGTGCAACCTTATCCATGAAGCCGGGCGAATATTCATCATAAATTTGGGCATATATTACATCATCAGCCCTTCGCTGATCCAAACCATTCAGCGATTGCAATAAATCACTCAGATCAATTTTTTCCAAAGTAGTCTTTCCACTGAAGTATTTAATTAGCGAAGCATCAGACGGCATGATGAATAACAATAAAGCCTACAGGCAGAAAAATATTTTTCAACCACAGAACCTTTATTAGAAAAAATATGAGAGCGGGATCACTAGCAACTTGAGGGGCTTAGTTTTTCCCCCACCCGCCTCTTTTTCTTGATCCTAAATGATTAATTTACTTAAGATCATGCTCAATCTTTGTAGCCAAGGAAAAGTAATGTCATTGAATAAACATAC
>JALRKI010000080.1 GCA_023254815.1 Flavobacteriaceae bacterium | reverse complement strand
ATCCTTTCATTCCTACACAAGCGCCAACGGGATCGATACGGTCATCGTAGGAGTCAACTGCTACTTTTGCTTTTTCCCCTGGAATGCGTACCACCTTTTTAACAGTGATTAAACCGTCAAATACTTCAGGGATTTCTTGTTCAAACAATTTTTCCAAGAAGGCGGGTGCTGTCCTTGACATCACTATGGCTGGTTTATGCCCTTTCAGTTCTACGCTTTCGATGACTCCCCTGACGCTGTCCCCTTTTCTAAAAAAGTCAGATGGAATTTGTTTGTCTCTAGGAAGGATGATTTCATTACCATCGTCATCAACAAGAATAATTACACGTTGACGCACATGATGCACCTCAGCGGTGTATATTTCTCCCACCAATTGAACAAAGTGCTTGTAAATATTAGTGCTGTCGTGCTCATGAATTTTTGCGATTAAATTTTGACGCAACGACAAAATTGAGCGTCGGCCCAAGTCAATCAATTTCACTTCTTCGGACACGTCTTCTCCAACTTCGAAGTCAGGCTCAATTTTTCGTGCTGCCGAAAGTTCAATTTCTTGGTTTTCATTTTCAACTTCTCCGTCGGCAACTACCACCCGATTTCTCCATATTTCAAAATCCCCTTTGTCTGGATTGATAATAATGTCGAAGTTATCGTCGTCACCAAATTTTCGGGTCAAAGTGTTTCGGAACACTTCTTCCAAAATAGCCATGAGGGTAACTCTGTCAATTAGTTTGTCGTCTTTGAATTCGGAGAAAGAATCGATCAAAGCTATATTTTCCATAGGATTCTAATTAAATTTCAATTTTACCTTTGCTGCCCCAATATCGTCGTAATTGAGGTCAGCCATTTTTTCAACATTTATTTTACCTTTTCCTACTTCTTTGGTCTCCCTGACCTTCCATGTAATAGTTAAGTATTTCTCAGAAGTCGATTGCAAAACACCCTCGTATTCTCTACCATCCTTAGTAGTTATTTCCAAGGTTTTTCCAACATTTTTGAAATATTGTCGCTTCATCACAATGGGAGAAACAGCACCAGCCGAAGCTACTTCTAGAGAGAAATCTACAGTTTCGCGATCGAGATTGTGTTCGATAGCTCTGCTGACAAATACGCAATCTTTTACCGTTACTCCTTCGTCTCCATCCAACACTACTTTGATGTGATTGGCGCTTGAAACGTCAAATTCGACTAGAAACAAATCTTGCCGTTCCTTCAAAGCATCATTGAGCAATATTTGTACCGTTTCCTTCAGCATAGCGGTAAAAGAAGGGGGGACTTTGTTGTCCCCCCTGCCTATCCTTAATAAATTTCTCGAGTGCAAAGATAACGATTTTCAAATACGATGCAAATCTATTTTGTTAATCACAAATTGCACTTGAATAAAAAATCCGCACAAATTGCGGATTTTTTTAGTTGGCCTACTAGGGATCGAACCTAGACTCTTCTGAACCAAAATCAGACGTGTTGCCAGTTACACCATAGGCCAATTTTAGAGCGAGCAAATTTAGAACAAAGTTTTGTTTGAACAAACTTTTTGCTCAAATAAGCAAGGGATCTTATTCGGCTCTGTTTTGACTCAAGTTGAGATTAGGCCTTTAAATAAAACCTTTTCTTCAGCCATAAGGCAACCCGAACCAAAATAATTAGGGCTGGCACCTCTACCAATGGACCGATGACTCCGGCGAATGCCTGTCCAGAATTTAGACCAAAAACAGCAATCGAAACCGCAATAGCCAATTCGAAATTGTTGCCAGCGGCAGTAAAGGCCACTGAGGCAGTCTTGTCATATTCGGCCCCTGAAGCTCTGGTGACAAAAAATCCTATTACAAACATCAAGCAAAAATAAACCAACAACGGTAGGGCGATCATCAACACATCCTTAGGAATTTCGACAATCATTTCGCCCTTTAAAGAGAACATTATGACAATGGTAAACAGCAGGGCCAATAAGGTCAAAGGTGAAATACTTGGAATAAACACATTGGAATACCATGTTGGTCCCTTGATTTTAATCAAAACCCAACGGCTCAAAATTCCCATCAAAAAGGGAATACCCAAATAAATGGCGACACTTTCGGCGATGGTCCCGATGGCAATGTCGACAAGGGCGCCATCAATACCAAAGTAAGGCGGCAAAACAGTGATAAAAATCCAAGCATAAAAACTATAGGCAAAAACCTGAAAAATACTGTTGAGGGCCACCAAACCTGCTCCGTATTCGCTGCTGCCCTCGGCCAAATCGTTCCACACCAGAACCATGGCAATGCATCTTGCCAAGCCTATCAAGATAAGACCCACCATATATTCGGGATAATCCCGTAAAAAACTAATAGCTAAGATGAACATCAACACTGGTCCAACAATCCAATTCAGAATCAAAGAAATCGACAGGATTTTGGTGTTTTTAAAAACACTGGGCAAAAGGGCATAATTCACCTTGGCTAGTGGTGGATACATCATCAATATCAATCCAACTGCAATTGGGATGTTAGTTGTACCGCTATTGAAATTATTGACGAGATTGGGGAAATCTGGGACAAAATTCCCCAGACCCACCCCCAAAGCCATGGCGAAAAAAATCCAGAGGGTTAAATTTTTATCTAAAAAACTCAATTTTTTGACCATGACGGTTTGATGCATTAAAAATTATTGACTTGCTTATCGACCTAATCAATCAACAACCGATATTTTTTGACAGGTCTTGATTGAGAAAATCTGACAACAGGGCTTTCATCAGGATCCAATTGTCCTTATCGATGCAATAACAAACACTAGTGCCTTCCACGTTTCCCTTAATCAATCCCAATTGTTTGAGTTCCTTCAAATGCTGTGAGATGGTGGGTTGCGCCAACCCAATTTCGTTGACTATATCTCCACAAACACATGAATCAATTTTGAACAAGTGCTGCAAGATGGCTACTCGGGCAGGATGACTCAAGGCCTTGGCCATTAATGCTATCTCATTGTCTTGAGAACTAAACAATTCTTTTTTGACTAATCCCATTGTATTTATTCATTCATTGCAATATTACGATTAAATTTTATAATGACTTGATTCTATTTTAAATTTCTTCACAAAGGTTGACCTATGACCACTTCCTGAAAAACCATCGAATCACCCGAGCAAAAAAAGTGCTGATTTTCATTATTCATAATAAATCTGGTGTTCATCCAACTGAAACCATGTCTTTTTATAAGGTTGATTTGAACATGAGTTTAGATTTGAGAAATCATCGATTTCAAAAAAAAAAGTTAAGCCAACGGAGGGTTTAAGATCACTTTGATTATTATGTGTATTTTCGTGAAGTAAAAGTTGTTGCACTCATGACCCCTCAGAAATTTAAAACTTGGAACTTAGTCTTAGGTTGGACGGTATTTGCCATTGCCTTCATTATCTATGCTTTAACTGTCGAGCCAACCGTCAGTTTTTGGGATGTGGGTGAGTACATGCTAACCTCCGCCAAACTGCAAGTGGGACACCCCCCTGGAGCACCTTTATTTCAAATGATTGGGGCCGTGATGTCCAATTTTTCTCCAAACCCTGAATCCATTGGTTTTACACTGAACTTAATGAGTGGTCTTTCGGCCGCTTTTACCATTCTCTTTTTGTTTTGGACTTTGGTTCGTTTGATGTTTAAAGTCCTAGGGTCTGAAAAAACAACTCATCGGCCCCAGCAATTAGCCATTTTAGGAAGTGCCTTTGTAGGCAGTCTGGCTTTTGCATTCACGGATTCATTTTGGTTCAACGCCACTGAAGCTGAGGTCTATGCCATGGCCACCTTAATCATGTCGGTCTTGTTTTATTTGGGACTCCGTTGGGAAGCAGACATGGATGAACCCAGAGGCAATCGATGGCTGCTGCTCATTTCATTTATCATTGGACTGTCTTTTGGAGTCCATTTTATGGGCTTATTGACCATTCCAGCTATTGGACTGATCTATTTTTATAAGCGCTATCAATCGATAACCGTCAAGTCTTTCATTTTGGCTAATGTGGCTGTAGTTGCCGTTTTAGCATTCATTTTCAAATTGTTGCTACCCACGGCATTGTGGTGGTTTGGATGGATGGAAGTGACCATTGTTAACGCCACGGGTCTTCCTTTTCACTCTGGAACCATTTTAGCGGGACTCATTTTACTTTTTATATTCATCTTTGGTTTGCGTTATGCCCTACGCCACAATATGCCACAACTCCAAACGGGCCTTTTATGTTTTCTTTTCATTTTTATTGGCTTCTCCTCTTGGCTGATGCTTCCCATTCGAGCCAATGCCGAGGTTAATATCAATGAAAACGATCCATCCAACGCAAGGGAGCTTTTGGCCTATTACAATCTAGAACAATACCCTAAAACATATTTGTTTTATGGGCCTTTGTTCACCGACCGCTATGCACCTCTGGACGAACTCAATCCCTATCGAGATGCGGCCCCAAAATACGAGCGCAATTTTGTAACGGGCCAGTACGACATCGTCAATGACTATGCCAACGCCATTCAGAATTACAATCACGAACAGGCCGCCTTTCTGCCAAGAATGCACAGTCCAGACCACGCGAAAAACTATATGCGGTATACTGGTCTTCTGGATTTTAGTGTAAGACCAGAGTACAAAAACGAACAGCAACTGCTCAATTTAGTCGATGAGTTTAGAAGGGAAATGAATGCAGGAAACGTATCCTACGACGATTACGAAAGCTTTTTGGCGCAGTTCGGCTCTTATCTGAATATCGAAAAACCTAGCCTTGTGGACAACCTCTATTTCATGGTTGATTTTCAATTTGGCTTCATGTATTGGCGCTATTTGATGTGGAATTTTGTAGGAAGACAAGATGACATTCAGGGACAGTTTGACAATCACGGCAACTGGATCAGTGGCATAAAAGCTATTGATGAGTGGCATTTGGGAGTGTCTCAAGACAATCTTCCATCGGATGTGCTCAACAATAAAGCGAGAAATACTTACTATTTCTTACCTTTTCTTTTAGGGATTATTGGATTGCTTTTCCTTTATCAAAAAAGCAAATCACAGTTTTGGGTATTATTAGTTTTCTTTTTATTCACAGGCTTAGCCATACAGTTTTACACCAATGTGCGACCCTTCGAGCCGCGGGAGAGGGACTATTCAGTGGTGGGTTCTTTCTATGTTTTTGCCATTTGGATTGGCTTTGGCGCCTATGCCTTACTTGAATCGGTTCACAGAAAATGGAAATACCCATTCATTGTTCCTGCTCTGACAGGACTGCTTCTACTTGCCATTCCGGGTCTGTTGGCTTCGCAAAATTGGGACGATCACGACCGTTCCAATCGCGAAACCGCCCACGCCATGGCGGTCAAATATTTGGAGTCATGTGCACCCAATGCTATACTTTTTACCATTGGAGATAACGATTCATTTCCACTGTGGTATGCCCAAGAAATAGAAGGCATTCGCACCGATGTGAGAGTGGTGAACACCTCACTGTTGCAAACCGATTGGTATATTGATCAAATGAAGCGCAAATCCTACGAAAGCGAGCCAATTCCATCGAGTATTGAACACAGTCAGTACCGCTACGGCACAAGAGACTATATCATTAAGGAGCCAATTACTCAAGACACTTTTGCGTTGTCGGAAGTCATGAGTTTCATCACTAATGACGCCGAACGGACCAAATACGGCAATTACCTCAAACAACGTGGAAGGGATTTATCGCTGTACAGAAGCCAAGATTTGAGCATGAATTTTTTACCAACCGAAAATATTAGAATTCCGGTCAATAAAGAAAATGTACTCCAAAGTGGATTGGTCAAGGCTAAAGATTCTAGCTTAATAGTACCTTACATCGACATCAAAATCAGTGATCAAGCGGTCTATAAAAATCGCTTGATTATGTTAGACATCATCAACAACAACGATTGGAAAAGACCGATTTATTTTTCTGGTGGAGCTTTTGGAAACGACGATTACATTTGGATGAAAGATTACCTTCAATTAGAAGGAATGTGCTACAAACTAGTTCCAATCAGCACTCCCGTCAATCCTAAAAACCCATACGAAATGGGTAGAATTGACACGGACATTATGTACGATATGGTCATGAACTGGAATTGGGGCAACAGTGGAAATCCTCGCGTATATCACGACGTTCAGACCAGGAGAAACAGCATCAGTTATCGCAGTAACCTTGCCCGATTGGCAGAACAGTTACTCCGTGAAAAGCAATTTGAAAAAGCAGAAAAATTAGCAGATTTAGCCATGGCCAAAATGCCGGTAGATATTTTTGGTTATCTTTCCTTAGTTGAGCCTTTTGTACTGACCTATTATAACGCTGGTGCAGTGGACAAAGCCCGAGCGCTGTATGAGCAAGTGGCCTTAAAATATGCCGAAACTTTGAACTATTACAGCAGACTCAAACGGGATCAGCAAGAAGCGTACTTTGACGACATCTACAGTCAAATTGAACAATATCGCAGTCTTGTAGATACTGTGATAGTCGAAGATC
>JALRKI010000178.1 GCA_023254815.1 Flavobacteriaceae bacterium | reverse complement strand
GCTTTAGCTCTATTAGGACTCCAATGCTTATCGGCATCGCCTGAAGGAGCCAAAAAACTTAATGCCGATGGATGTCCACCAGTGCCAGCACCAAAAACAGGACGTTGGTCGTGGAGATTGAAGCAGAAATCGGGCTGGAACCTTTCGTAAACCTTTAGTAATATTCTAGATTCTGGCTGAGTTTGCTCGAGTGCATCACGATTGAGATCTACCCCATTCGCGTTTACTCTGGTGTAAAAATCTGCACCATCGGGGTTAAGCATAGGAATAAACACAATTGAAAGCCTTTGGAGCATCATTGATTCCTTAGCCTTAGTAATGAAAAATATAAGATCTAGGAGCGCCTTGGTCGAGGTCGTTTCATTACCATGCATTTGCGACCACAGTAAAATTCTTATTGGACCATTTCCAAGAGCATACGAACGGATCAATTGTCCTTTTACAGAAACTCCTTCATCAAAAACAGACAAATCGGAAAACTGAATCATCATTTCTGACAACAAATCATAGGACAAATAACGGCCCGTGACGTTGACCTTTGTGTACCCAGATTTGAAGTCGTTTATATTCATAATTCAAAGGTAAACGATATTTATGTTACATTTGTAATTGATTTACACCCCCAAATATGTCCAAAAATTCAGCTATATTAGTTACATTTGTAAACTACTGAATTACTTTTTAATTAATTCATTGTTATTCAGTATGTTACAATTCATTATTTAAACCTAATGATTACATTTTTTTCTATAAATCATGGTATCCCGCATCAAAAAACTGCTCGAAAATTTACAACTAAGCCCCTCCGCATTCGCTGATTCTATAGGTGTTCAGCGTTCGAGCCTGTCTCACATTCTATCGGAAAGAAACAAGCCTAGCTTAGACTTTATCCTCAAAGTGCTCCAACAATACCCTGAAGTTGATCTGTATTGGCTTATTACAGGAACAAATGACTCTAGAATCAGTCAACCTAAAGCAGAGTACTCTACCCCTCCACCGGGAAAAGAAAAATACTCTCGACAGCCTGAAGCTGAGGACATAGAAAGAATTGTGGTTCTAAAAACTAATGGTACCTTTCAAGTTTATAATAAATCGTAATAGATTCTTAATTTTGTCCCATGAACGTAATTTTAAGGCAATCGTTAGTATTTTGTGTAGTATTCTTGTTATCAGGATGTTATGAACAAGCTCGAGACTGCGAGAGATTTGTTCAGGGGACTTTTGTCAGTGAAGTTTCGATTGATAATATTGTTTACAAATCTAAATTTAAACGGTATGACAATTTACAAATTGAAACATTTAAAAATATGACTGATTCTGCTACTGTTCGATGGATCAACCCTTGCGAGTATATTTTAAATACCATCAATCCCAAAAGTAAAAGTGCAGAAAAACCTATCCATATTAAAATCCTAACCACTTCGGAGGACTCTTATACTTTCGAATACAATTTTGTCGGAGAGTTTTTAAAGCAAACAGGCACTGCGACCAAAATAGAATAGCCCCTACTCTTCTGTGCTGAACAAATCGATCTGACCCGTTTGATGATCACTTTTGTAGTCAACTTCAATGTCATCCACGACTTCAATGTCTGACGCTAACACACGTTCAGGGGCGACAAATGGCAATGGATCTTGTCGGTCAATAGATTTAACCAATTGAGTGGTTAGCTGATTGCCAAGAGCTTTTATGCCCTTTACAGCTATAAAAGACTCGACATCAATGCGAAGATTGTCACGCCGGTCCTTGCCTCTTTCTTTGACAAATTCGATTTCCACGACAGGACGCCAGTCGGTAAGTGCCATTTCTAAATGACTCTTAGGGTGATCAGTAATGACCAATTCAGGCTTATTTTCATTTTCGATGCAGAAACGCTTTAAAAAATAACGTTCTTTTTCACCGTCAAAGTAAATGACAGAGATTGGTTTTTCGGGAATCCATTGCTCCAAAACGATCATATCTTCGCTAAAATGAGTGGCTAGATCTGGGATAATGGTCTTTACAATACCTGACTGTTCAATAATCAAAAGACGGTCTTCGCCGCTAAAGGCCCCCAGCAACTCCCCTCTCTCGTCTGTGTTCAACCGTCGAACCACCTCGTCATACCAAATTCTTCTTGGCTTGAGGGTGGAGACTCCTTTTTCTCTCAACTCAATACGTTTAACGCTATTCTTTGTAACCAAATTGCCCTTTGACTCGCGCCCTTTGATCAAAATGTCCGAAAAGTCTATGTCCCATTTCAGCTTTTTAATTTGCCCCACTTGACGGAGTAAAACGGTTACGATTTCAGCCTCGCCATTTGGGTTAGCCGAAAAGTAGAGCACTTCAGAATGTTCTTTACCGCTTGTAAGATCGTAAACCTTATCTCTGGTTACAGCAGTAATGGCAAATCGCTTAACATAAGATGGTCCAGACTTTCCATCTCTATAAATCATGTTATAAATGGTCCGATTGTCTTTCTTTTTAAATACCGCCACATGAATGATGTCCTTGCCTATAAAGGTTTTTCCGTCCACTTTGGTGACAACGGCCTGTCCTGATTGAGTAAAAACGATAATGTCATCAATGTCACTGCAATCGCAAACGTATTCATCCCTTTTCAGAGCAGTGCCTACAAATCCCTCCTCACGGTTGACGAACAATTTTGTGTTTCTATTGACCACCTTAGTGGCATCAACGTCATCGAACATCCGCAATTCTGTTTTGCGCTCCTTGTCCTTACCATAATCGGTCTTTAACTTTTTGAAATAATCGATAGCGTAAGCCACAAGATTATTCAAATGGTACTTTAGGTCCGCTATCCCTCCTTCGATGGCTTCAATTCTCTGATTAGCCTTATCCGAGTCAAATTTCGAAATCCGCTTGATTTTAATTTCGGTCAACTTCACAATATCATCGGTCGTTACTGCTCGCTTCAGATGGGATATATGGGGCTTCAATCCAGTATCAATGGCCGAAATAACACCCTCCCAAGTCGATTGTTCTTCAATATCTCGGTAGATGCGTTCTTCAATAAAAATGCGCTCCAAAGAAGCAAAATGCCATTGGGTTTCTAACTCGTCTAACTTGATTTCTAAGTCCGCTTTCAAGAGCTCAACCGTATGGTCAGTTGACTGGCGTAACATCTCAGAAACACCTATAAACAAAGGCTTGTTATCTTCAATCACGCAACCCAGAGGTGAAACAGACTGTTCACAGTTGGTAAAAGCGAAAAGGGCATCAATGGTCTTGTCGGGAGAAACCCCAGGTGGTAAGTGAACCAGAATTTCGACTTCTGCTGCGGTGTTGTCCTCAATCTTTTTTATCTTGATTTTCCCTTTTTCATTAGCCTTGATGATCGAATCAATCAAAGAACCTGTTGTGGTGCCATAGGGAATTTCAGTAATCACCAAAGTTGCTTTATCCAATTGACTTACTTTAGCCCTTATTCTAACTCTACCACCACGCTCGCCGTCATTATAGTTAGAGCAATCTGCTATTCCTCCTGTTGGGAAATCTGGGAGAATGGTGAACTTTTTACCCTCCAAATGTTTGATTGAAGCGTCAATGAGTTCTAAAAAATTGTGTGGCAATATTTTAGTCGAAAGCCCGACCGCGATACCCTCAGCACCTTGAGCTAGAAGCAGAGGAAATCTGACAGGCAGATTGATGGGTTCATTTCTGCGACCATCATAAGAGGCCTGCCAGTTGGTTATTTTTGGATTAAAAACAACTTCTAGAGCAAACTTAGACAAACGGGCTTCAATATAACGGGAGGCCGCTGCGCTATCCCCAGTAAGTATATTGCCCCAGTTACCTTGTGTATCAATCAACAAATCTTTTTGTCCTATTTGAACCATGGCATCGGCAATACTGGAGTCGCCATGAGGATGGTATTGCATGGTATGTCCTACGATGTTTGCCACTTTGTTGTAACGACCATCGTCTAAGTCTTTTAGCGACTGCATGATTCGGCGCTGCACTGGCTTAAACCCGTCCTCGATAGAAGGCACCGCACGCTCTAAAATAACATAGGAAGCGTAATCCAAAAACCAGTCTTTGAACATGCCAGTGACCTTAGTGATGGTCTCACTAGCACTGTGATTTTCTGGTATGTTGTTCAACTCTTCACTCATCCTTATAGGCTTTCGACGGTCGATTCTGGTTTAACTTCGTCCAATTCAACTTTCAAATTGTCTATGATAAAATCCTGACGATCAGGAGTGTTTTTACCCATATAGAAAGCCAACATGGTCTCAATGGTAGTGTCGCGGTCGAGCATGACAGGGTCTAAACGAATGTCTTCATCTATAAAATGTTTGAACTCATCTGGGCTGATCTCCCCCAATCCTTTGAAGCGCGTAATTTCTGGCTTTGGGGATAACTTATCGATAGCTGCCAATCGCTCCTCTTCGGAATAGCAATAGATGGTCTCCTTTTTGTTTCTCACTCTAAACAATGGTGTTTGAAGAATGTACAAGTGACCTTCTTTGATCAATTCAGGAAAAAACTGTAAGAAAAATGTAATCAACAACAAGCGGATGTGCATCCCATCAACATCGGCATCGGTAGCGATAACTATGTTGTTGTATCTCAAATCTTCTATGGTTTCCTCAATATTCAAAGCCGCTTGAAGCAGGTTGAATTCCTCGTTTTCGTAAACGATTTTTTTTGACATGCCATATGAATTCAATGGTTTACCCCTTAAACTGAAAACCGCTTGTGTGTTAACATCTCTCGACTTGGTAATACTCCCCGAGGCGGAGTCTCCCTCGGTTATAAACAATGTTGACTCTAACCGCCGATCGCTCTTCAGATTGTCAAAATGAATACGACAATCTCTCAACTTCTTGTTGTGCAGGCTTGCTATTTTGGCACTGACTTTGGCCAATTTGCGAATGCCCGACAACTCCTTGCGCTCGTGCTCGGCTTGCAATATTTTTCTCTGAATTTTCTCCGCAGCCACTGGGTTCTTGTGCAGATAATTGTCCAAGTGAGTTTTGACAAAATCGTTGATATATGTCCTCACGGTCGGCAAATCACCTCCCATATCGGTAGAACCCAATTTGGTTTTGGTTTGGCTTTCAAAAACAGGCTCAATGACTTTGATGGCGATGGCCGCCACTACTGACTTGCGCACATCGGCAGCCTCATAATTCTTGTTGTAGAATTCCCGAATGGTTTTGACTAAACTTTCACGAAAAGCAGCCAAGTGAGTCCCTCCTTGAGTGGTATTTTGACCGTTTACAAAAGAGTGATACTCCTCGCTGTATTGAGTTTTACTGTGCGTTAGTGCCACTTCAATATCCTCTCCTTTGAGATGGATGATGGGATAGAGAATGTCGTCGCTGTTGATATTGTCGTCCAACAGATCTTTCAATCCATTTTCGCTAAAATATTTCTCTCCGTTAAACAAAATTGTCAACCCTGGGTTGAGGTAAACATAGTTTTTGAGCATACGAGATACATACTCGTTGCGGTATTTGAAATTTTTAAAGATACTGTTGTCCGGCACAAAGGTCACCGAGGTTCCACGGCGTTTGGTCGATTCGGAAGGCTCGAGATGTGAGGTCAAATTGCCTTGTTCAAATTCTGCTATTGCTGACAAACCATCGCGAACAGACTCTACTTTGAAATAGTTCGACAAGGCGTTAACGGCTTTTGTCCCTACCCCATTCAATCCGACGGACTTTTTAAAAGCTCGGGAGTCGTACTTGCCCCCAGTGTTCATTTTGGACACCACGTCTACAACCTTGCCCAAGGGAATGCCACGACCGTAATCGCGCACAGTAACCGATTGGTCTCGAATGGCAATTTCAATGGTCTTACCGGCACCCATCACAAACTCGTCAATGGAGTTGTCCAAGACTTCTTTGAGCAGAATGTATATGCCGTCATCAGGTGTGGAGCCATCACCTAGCTTGCCTATATACATCCCAGGACGCATCCGAATATGCTCCTTCCAATCGAGGGAGCGGATGTGATCTTCGTTATAGGCTGTTTGACTCATAGGTGGTCCTGACAGAAAGTTGCAAATATATATGAAGCCCACTAAGGACGCAAGATGAGTCGCCTAAAGTAATTAACAATACCACCCCATTTGTTAAACAATGGATGAACCCCACTTTGGCCAATTTTTGTTCCACAGATTTTGAATTTTGAAAAATGTCTGTTATTTTTAACTTCAGTTTGACCCCAAATCAAATTCTTCTAAAAATAACTTGACCGAAGCAGCGCTTTTTTTATAGAGGTTTGGGGGTAGATTGAGACAATATCCTCTATTGGGACTAAAAAAGCCTTATTAGGTGATGGTGTTAAAGGTCCCAGGTACCAGTATTTCTGCTAAAAAATGGTAACCCTCGTTGTACTACTAATCACATTACGTCATCCAAAAATAAAGTATTACCGTCTTTATTCTTGAGTCAAAGGGGGTGGTCCAGGGGGAAGCAAACCTTGGTATTGGTAGTCTCCTAATCTGGTCTTGAATTCGTCTTTCACTTCCTGCAGCAATTGTGGGTCGGTAAACAAATCTACAGCGGTCATACCCAATGCTTTTGAGGCGTAAATAAGGCCTTTATGTCCAATAGACATGCCTGCACAGGCCACCACTGCCCAAGAGTGCCATGGCGTTCCTGAAGGGGCTGTGGTTACTCCCAAACGCACTACGGGTACTACAAAACTCACATCGCCCACGTCAGTGGAGCCACCCATGGGATGCTCTGCAGTTTCCTTCAGAGGATTAATTTTAGAATCTATACCCACCTTAGGTTTAAAGACCTCTTCTTGGATTTGATGCGCAAATTCCGTTTCTTCGGCGGTATAGGTGATTGCCCCCAATTGTTCTAAATTGCTTTGCATGGCCTGCCCACCAGCCCGATTGGGGAGCAATTCGTGGATGCCAGAAACCAATTTGACCTCATAATCCACGTTGGCTAAAATAGCGGCTCCCTCAGCCATTTTCACCACCCTTTGGTAAACTTCGTTCATGCCCTCTCTTTTGGTGTCTCTAACCCTTACCCACAAACGGGCATAGTCGGGAACCACATTGACCACCTGTCCCCCATCTTGGATGTGGTAATGTATCCGCACGGTTGGCTTGATATGCTCTCTATACGCATTGATACCATGGGTGTAGAGTTCGAGTGCATCAGAAGCACTTCTGCCATTCCATGGATCGGCAGAGGCGTGGGCGGCCTGTCCGAAAAACTCCACGGTAAAGTCCACCAAGGCTAGAGAACTTTGAACATCAGCTTCTGTGTGGTCGGCAGGATGCCAATCCAAACAGGCGTCTAAATCGTCAAATAGTCCTGCCCTGACCATCCAGAGTTTTCCAAAGAATTTTTCTTCGGCTGGTGTCCCATAGAACCGTATGGTCCCTTTAATTTTTCCTTCATCAATCAAATTTTTAATGGCGACGGCTGCACCCAAACTGGCCGTGCCAAACAGATTATGACCGCAACCGTGTCCAGCCTCTCCCACCTTCAATGGCGATTTAGTAGGTACGGACTGCTGGGATAGTCCCGGCAAGGCGTCATATTCTCCCAATATCCCAATGACTGGCGATCCACTTCCATATTCGGCAATAAATGCTGTTGGGGTGTCTGCCACACCCACTTGAACTCTAAAACCTTGGGCCTTGGCGTATTGAATTAAAGTCTCAGCAGAAACCGATTCTTGAAAAGCTTCTTCGGCCGCTGCCCAAATTTTATCGCTAACAGTAATAAGGTTTTTTTCTTGCTGGTCCACATATTGGATGACTTTAGATTTCAGCACTCCTGACTCCTGCGCTGACAGTGCAAGGCAGAACAGTAGAAAAAACCCAAGGGTAATGTTGGTTTTCATGTGTTTTTGGTTTTTAATGGTTTAAATGTAAAGACGTCATAGTATTGTTCAGCTAATGTAATGTTAATATTTTGGCCTTAATAACCTAATGCCGCACCGTCTGGACTCGAAGAATCCGAAGCCCCAATGAGCACTTCATTGACCAATATTCCCATCAAACGACCCAATTGATCGCGCGAAACAGGCTGGTGTCCCATAGATCCTAGCGCCTTGACCAAATCGGGCGACAGTTTGCCTTGCTCGTAGATCAATTCGTCTGGGAACCACTGGTGGTGAATTTTCACGGCTTCTATGGCTTCTTGTAAAGGCATGTCGTATTCCAATACTGCCAAAACGGTTTGAAAGACAGTATTGATGATGGTTCTCCCTCCAGGACTGCCAATGACCAAATAAGGCTTGCCTTCTTTGGCTACAATAGTAGGAGTCATGCTGGACAACATCCGTTTGCCGGGTTCAATCTTATTAGGAGTCGTTCCTATCAACCATCCTCTGTCGGTAAAACCACTCTGAGGGTTAAAGTCACCCATCTCGTTGTTCAATAAAAATCCCAATTCTTGACAACCCATGCCAGTGCCATAGGACTGCTCGATGGTGTAAGTCAGAGAAACAGCGCTGCCCTCCTTGTCCACCACCGAGAGGTGCGTGGTGTTGTCTCCATCGTATATCTGTCCAAATTTTACGGGGTCGCTCACGCCAGCGTGGTTCCAATCCAAAAAGGTCATACGCTCTTTGGCAAAAGCCTTGGAGGCAAGTCGGTCTAGAGGCATGTCATAATTGAAATCGGGGTCTCCTAAGAATTCCGCTCTATCGGCAAAAGCACGACGCATGACCTCAGTCAGCAAATGGAAATATGCAGTTGTATTGAACTCTGCATTACTAAAGTCCACCAATTCCATCATGTTCATCATTTCCACTAAAGCCACACCACCAGAGCTCGGTGGTGGCATGGAATAAATATCATAGGATTTGTAAGTTCCCTTTACAGGCTTGCGTTCAATGGCTTTGTAGTTTTCCAAATCTTTGGTCGTGATCAAGCCACCATTAGCCTCCATATAGTCTGCTAAAGCCTGAGCCACTTTACCTTTGTAAAAACCATCTTCACCTTGATCTCTAATGATGGCTAAAGTATTGGCCAATTCCGTTTGTTTCCAAATATCTCCAAAGCCTAATACCCTTCCATGCTGATCTGTAAAGAGTTGCTTTAAAAATTCGGGACTATCGGACTCTGCAATGCTTTTGGCATGAGAGGCTAAAGTGAAGCTCAAAGGAACGCCTTGTTCAGCCAAATCGATGGCAGGTTGCAATAAGGTTGCCCAAGGCAGTTTGCCGTATTTGTGGTGTGCCAAATAAAGGCCGGCCACTGTTCCTGGAACGCCAACTGTTTTCAATCCTTTGTGATTGCTACCAGGCACTAAAACACCCTCTGCGTCCAAAAACATGCTTTCACTAGCCGACAGGGGTGCCTTTTCCCTGAAATCAACAGTCGTCACTTCGCCATGATGAGGCATGTAAATCAAAAAACCGCCACCTCCAATATTTCCCGCTTGTGGTAACGTGACCGCCAGAGCAAACGCTGTTGCCACCGCCGCGTCAATAGCATTGCCACCTTGCTTTAAGATGTCCACGCCCACCTGAGAGGCATGGGCATCGTCGGAAACTACCATGCCATGAGAGGCATAGGTTTGTGCATTGAGGCCTTGCAGGCCAAGGAGAATACAAAAGGTAAGCGTTAAGTTTTTAAGCATTGTTGTAGAATTGTGATTGAAAGATAATAATTCTCAGGTTCATTATTTCAAAAATTAATCTTCCATTTTTGAGAACGATTAGACAACAATTTAGTCCCAGGAAAACATTTTGTGCGTAAAAAAATATATTATCTTTAACTAGAGTTTGACCCCGAATCAAAATCTTTTTAACGTAGCTTGACCGAAGCACCACTTTTTTTATTGCGGTTTTGGCTACGCCTGTGCGGTTATACCGGAATTAACGGTAGTTGCAATGTAGGCTTTGCGTTTGCCGACAGCGGCCTAAAATACTCAGTATTGGAATAAAACGCGTTGTTTTGCATTTCAAGCCAAC
>JALRKI010000170.1 GCA_023254815.1 Flavobacteriaceae bacterium | reverse complement strand
ATCTTTCTACACAGTCAACTTGTTGAAATTTTAAAACGACTTTTGAAATTATTTGTGTTACTCGGAACTTTTGAAATGAAACTTGCTCCTCTTAGTTCATTGATAGTATTCATTAGCGTTATTCAGTTGGTCTAAAAACATTCAGGGAGTGCTTCGCGCTTCCCTCATTAACGCCTTTGGTACTAATAACAATATTTCAAGATATCACAGATTGGTATACGATTTTCAAAGTAGCAATTATTCCATTAGAGAACTTAATAAATACGGCATTGGGAGAACTGTTAATGCCAGTGTTCAACTGAAATTTTAATAGTGGGGATATTCTCTAAATGATCTGATTGAAGTCAAGAGCAGACAAGTGGTTGTTTCAAACTTATTCTGGCAACAGGTAAGGTCTATTTTGGGAGTTTTTCAGAATGAGAGATAGGTTAGCATGATAAAACCGCCAAAAAAGTTAATTGGTATATTTTTTGAGTTAAAGAGTGATGATCACAACTTTTGTTTTGAAAGTTGTTGATATTGACATTTAATATATTAACCTTTCTCAGAATTTTGAAAATCACTAAGCAACTGAACATGAAATCAACACTTATTTTTTTTATTTTTTTACCAATAACAGTTACTTCAATTGCTCAAACCAATTATCAGCACAATAGTCTGACCATCTTTCAAAATGGTTTGACCTACATAGAAAAATCTGCTGAGGTTGAAGTACCCAATAAAAAAACGGTTCTTTTTCCTTTGCCCTTTTCTACAACGGAAACTACACCAATAATCATGGGAAGCATTCGGGTTCAATCGCCCCAAAACATCATTGATGAACTACAATATACCAGGCAAAATGTTGGGGAGAAAGGCAAGCATTATTTTGATAATATAAATCAATTTTTTGACAGCAACATTGGGGCAAGGTTAAGCCTTACCACCAAACAGGGTAAAGTAGAGGGTCGATTGATAAACGTCATCGTTGAGACCTTTCCAGAAAAACTATTTTTAGAATCAGACACAGGTTTTCAAATTGTCCCAATATCGGAAGTGACATCAGTAACAGTTTTCGATCGCCCCAATCCTGCTATAGACCAAGACAAAGAGGGCGATTGGGTATATGCTCTCCAGTTGGCTAAAGATCAAAAAAAACAAAGACTAGACATCTCCTACGTTCAGAAAGGCATGACTTGGCATCCTAATTACTATATTGATTTTCTGACAAATAACAAGGCTATCCTAAAGCTAGAAGCTACTATTGTAAATGATGTAGAAGATTTTGAAAACGCAGCGGTAAACTTGGCTGTAGGGTATCCTTCTTTTCTTTTTGAAGACAGCCAGTCTCCCCTTACTGCCCCTCAGATCCCGAAATCTAGTTTCAATACAACCATAACAGCTCATGGAATTAGGAGAGAAAGTTACTCAGAAAAGAGTCTGAGTATGGCTCCAAATGACTATGCTGATCCTTACGATCCAAGTGCGGTTCCAGAAGATGCCAATCAAGAAGATTTGTATTTTTTTAAGAAAACTAAGGTGAGTTCCAAAAAAGGAAGTCGTACCATGGTACCCCTTTTTGAAACTACAATCAATTATCGTGATATTTTCAAAGTTAATTTACCTAACAACTTGGATTATAATGGTTATTGGATAAGTCAAGAAAGAGGTAATAACAATGTGCTACACTGCATAGAGTTTATCAATGAAACTGGATTTCCATTCACGACTGGATCAATTTTGTTCAGAAAGAATAATGGATCCGAACTTCAATTTTTGGCTCAGAACCAATTGAATTATACCCCTGCTGGTGCGTCGACTTCACCTCAAATGACCGTTTCTACGGATGTAACCGTAACAGAAAAAAATACGGAGACCCATCGGGAGGAACTCAGAAATAGATACAATGAGTTAACTTATTTGGTAAGCGTTGAAGGTCAAATTGATATTACAAACTATAAACCTGAGGCCATTGACATGGAAATCAATAAGATGGTGGCAGGAAAACTTGACAAGAGTTCAATAAAATGGACTTACAATACTAAAATTACCCAAGACAATAATCCTCGAAACCAGGTAAGCTGGAAGCTGAACTTGGCTGGTGGAAAATCAGCGTCAATTGTTTATAACTATCAGTATCTCACTCGGTAAATATTAATGGAAAATCATCAGACAATATTTCTGTAAATTGCACTCCGAAATTTTGATTCAATAAAGGTGATTAGCGATTATTTATGTGGGGGATTTTGTCTGGTTTTAGAGCACTAAGCCAAATTGTTTGTGGAGTATTGATGGTAAATTCTACAATAGCTCAAATTGACACACTGAGAGTATTTAGTGAAGTCATGCAGAAGGAGGTCGATAACTTGGTCATTCTGCCTCAAACCAATGACGGTTTTGAGGGACCCTTTCCTGTTTTGTACTTATTGCATGGCTCAGGTGGAAATTACACAGATTGGGTCAGTAATACTGCAGCCGTACAATTATACGCCGACACGTATAAGATCATGGTGGTATGTCCGGACGGCGGAAAAACGAGCTGGTATATAGACAGTCCTGTCGATTCCAATGTGGCTTATGAAACCTATATGACCAAAGAATTGATTCTAGCGGTAGACAAACGATACAACACCATAAGTAACAAAAAGGGTAGAGGCATAGCTGGGCTGAGCATGGGTGGACACGGTGCTCTTTATTTGGCTTTAAAGCATCAATATTTGTTTGGAGCTGCAGGCAGTATGAGCGGTGGTTTGGATCTCAGAGCATTTCCAAGCAACAAGAATCTCATCCAGCTTTTGGGAAATAAAAAAGAACGTCCCGAATATTGGGAGAAAAATAGTGTGATCAATTTGGTTTCCTTGTGGCAAGGAGAGCTAAAATTGGCTATAGATTGCGGGGTTGATGATTACTTTATTGAGGTGAACCGAAAAACACACCAACAACTGCTCAAACTAAAAATTCCTCACGACTACACAGAAAGGGCAGGTCAACATGACTGGAATTTTTGGGCCAATTCTTTTGACTATCAGATGTTGTTTTTTCATAAATTTTTTATTGGGGGTTAGTTTCCCATTTTTTTTATAAATTTATTAGACCAAATTGAAATCAAATGATACTCACTACAACTGAAACTGTTCCCAATAAAACCATAACTGAAATCTTAGGTGTTGCTCGTGGCAGTACCGTCAGAGCGCGAAATATTGGCAGAGATATTTTCGCTGGACTCAAAAATATTGTTGGCGGAGAAATTGAAGAGTACACCAAGTTGCAAGCTCAGTCAAGAGAACAAGCCTTGCAGCGCATGATTTTAGACGCAGAACGCCTTGGTGCCGATGCCATTGTAAACATCAGACTGACTACTTCGGTTGTCATGCAAGGTGCTTCTGAAATGCTCGCTTACGGTACTGCAGTTAAATTGGCCTAGTCATGGAACCCATAGTGTTTTTTCTCCTGAGTCTCGAGGGATTGTTCATAGTTGCATGTGTTGCAATTTTAATTTATCTTGTATTCAGGAGAATAGACATCAAAAAGACAGAGGATTTCGAAGATAGAGAAAATTGAGCTGTCTGGGCTGCTTTAATCGAGTAGCTTTATTATTTCCCCAAATTACGTCAACATGAAAAAGACAATATTGTTTTTGGGTGTGGTCATGCTGTCATGCTCGAGTTTTAAATACACCCGGAAAGCCTTTTTTGATCAAAAACCGCACGAATATCAGATGAACTCGGACGTAAAAACCTTGATTTATCTGTGCTTGGAAAGGGCGGTGGTCAATGAAAAGGACATTCCTGACTATTCACTGATTGCTGACAAGACCCATATTTATGTCCATAATGTTTTCTATCTTGAAAATGGTGGGTTCGTTACTCCTGAAGAACTCAATTCTAGCCCTGTGGTTATTGAGGAAAATGACATACCCGCACAAATTTCAGGTGTCAAATTCTGTCTAAAATCAAAACCCGAGTTACAAGACATCGCCAATCAATCACGACAAGATTTCATGTACATTAATTTTAATCTGATCATCATCGACAATGAAAAAGCCTTTATCCAAGTGAGCAACAAATGGATGGTCAATCAAAATAGTAACACTAGCTACCTGAGCGGTGGCGCTTATTCCTGCTTGTTTAAAAAAATAAATGGTAGATGGGTTTTTGATAAAATTGCGAAAATGATAATTTCTTAATCCCGTGAACGCTAGCAAAAATAACTTAACTGAGACCGTAGAATGCGCAAATTGTAGCACTAATTATATCGGCAATTATTGCCCCCTTTGCGGTCAAGAATTTAAAGAATTTCAAAAGCCCTTCAAATTCTTAATCATAGACTTGGCCGGCAATATATTCTCTTT
This sequence comes from Flavobacteriaceae bacterium, assembly GCA_023254815.1. GTDB lineage: Bacteria > Bacteroidota > Bacteroidia > Flavobacteriales > Flavobacteriaceae > JALRKI01. Next base: position 3,608 of record JALRKI010000170.1, on the reverse strand, counting down.
TGACACCAGATTGTGGCGGTCCTTAAAATCACTTTTAACTAATCCAGGAAGTTACACTGCGGAATATCTCGACGGTCATCGTAAGCGGTTTGTTCCTCCGTTAAGACTCTATATTTTTATCAGTTTTTTGTTCTTCATTTTGTTGTCAACTTTTGTCAATAAACAAATTACAATTACTGAAGAAGCAAAGATCAGCATTAACACAGACATCGAAAAGCGGTTGACTGAGGGCAAAAAACAAGACAATCGTTTAAGTCTTCAAGTGGGAGAGGAGCAAGAGAATTTGTCATCAAAAGATCTGGCTCAGATCGCAAAGAAAGTCATTGAAGAACCCGATCGTTACATGAGAAGCTTCTTGAATTTTGTCTCATGGTCATTGTTCTTTTTGATGCCCGTATATGGCTTTATTTTGTGGATTTTTTTCAGAAAAAGTAAGCCTTACTATTTCAGTCATCTCATTTTTGCCATTAACCAACATGCCGTGATTTTTTTGTGGAGCATTGTCATTCTCATTATCAAACTCTTGCTTCCTAACCGTGATGTGTATCCAGAGAACTATTTATTGTGGCTCATTCCTATTTACATGTTTTTAGGAGAAAAACGACTCTATCGTAAGTCTTGGCTTGGCACATTTTTCAGATTAATAGGGTCATTTTACATCTATCTTTTACTTCTATTAATAGCGATAATAGTTTTATTTATATTGTGGTTCAAGCTGAATTTTTTGTGATTTAAAATTATATAGAGAAAAGGCAATATTTCTCTTATCTTAGCTTTCGAGACAACTCTTTGCCATGAACATTGATTTAAGATCAGATACAGTTACCGTTCCAACGTCTGGAATGAGGGAGGCCATGCACTTTGCCGCAGTTGGTGATGATGTATATAAAGAAGACGAAACTGTCAACCTCCTAGAACATCGGATAGCAGAACTGTTTGGCAAAAAGCGCGCCTTGTTTTTTCCGTCTGGAACAATGGCCAATCAAGCAGCCATAAAATTGCACACGAGACCTGGCGAAGCTTTGATTTGCGATAAATTCGGACACGTACACAATTACGAAGGCGGCGGAATTGCTTTTAATTCTGGTGTCACAACAACTTTAATCGATGGTCATCAGGGCATGTTTACCGCGGCACAAGCTGAAGCCGCTATTCATCCACCTGATTTTTACCACAGCCCAAAAACCAGCTTGATTACCGTAGAAAACACAACCAACAAAGGTGGAGGGTCTTGCTGGGATGTTGATGAACTCATGGCCATCAGAAAAGTATGTAACCAATACCATTTGGGTTATCATTTAGATGGAGCCAGACTTTGGAACGCCATCGTGGCAACAGGAGAAAACGCTATGACTTTTGGTAATATTTTCGATACTATTTCGGTTTGCTTGAGCAAGGGGCTTGGTTGTCCAGTGGGATCAGTTTTAGTAGGCGATGACACCATCATGGAAGATGCTATCAGGGTAAGGAAGGTATTAGGAGGAGGCATGAGACAAGTTGGAATTTTGGCCGCTGCCGGACTTTATGCTTTAGATCATCACGTAGAGCGACTTGCACAAGATCATCAAAAAGCAAAAGAAATTGAAGGGGTGCTCAGCAGTCGCTCCTTCGTCAAAAACATTGTTCCGGTTCAGACAAATATTGTTATATTTGAAGTAAACCCTGACGTCAATGCCAACAACCTTATCGGCCAATTGGAAAATAGTAATATCAGAATTTCAGGAATGGGGCAAGGCAAATTGAGAATTGTAACCCATTTAGACTATACCGATGAAAAACATGACATTGTCCTAAGCACTTTAAAAACTGTTCAACCTCAATAGCAAAATTCTAATATAATTTCCAATGAAATCATTGAACCTTTTGGCCACAATTTGCCTTATTTTTGCCACCGCTTGCAACACGAACAAAGAAACTATGCCAACACCACCGGTAGCTAAAAAGATCCCGACTAGCCTAGAAAAACATGGAGACATAAGAGTTGACAATTACTATTGGCTCAATGATCGCGAAAATCCAGAGGTTATAGACTATTTGAATCAAGAAAATGAATACTACGACAGCATAACGAAGCACACCAAAAACTTTCAAAACAATTTATTTGAGGAAATGAAGTCGCGCATCAAAGAAGATGACACCTCGGTACCTTACTTTTATAATCAGTATTGGTATTACAATCGCTTTGAAACTGGCAAGCAATATCCTATTTTTTGTCGTAAAAAAGGAAGCATGGATGCTGATGAGGAAGTCATGTTTGACGTCAATCAAATGGCTGAAGGACACGACTATTTTCAACTGAATGGCATTGAAATAAGTCCTGACAACACCTTGGCTGCATTTGGAGTAGATACTGTGTCCAGGAGACAATACACGATACGGATAAAAAATCTAGTGACTGGTGAAATATATCCTGAAAAAATAGACAATACCACAGGTGGGAGCAACTTCGCTAACGATAATAAAACGCTATTTTACACCCTCCAAAATCCAACTACACTACGATCAGAAAAGATCATGAAACACAAGTTGGGAGAGTCCTCGGATAAAGATCAATTAGTGTTTTTTGAAGAAGACGAAACATACAATACATGGGTCGATAAGTCAAAATCTGAGCAATACATATTCATTGGATCATACAGTACCTTAACGAGTGAAATACGATATATTGAAGCTGACTATCCTGACGCTGAATTCAAAATATTTCAACCAAGAACGAGAGGATTGGAATATGATGTTAATCACTATGGCGATAAATTTTATATTGTCACCAACGCCGATAAAGCTACCAATTTTAAGTTGATGTCAACACCTGTTAATGCTACCGGAAAGTCTAATTGGCAAGACATTATTCCTCATAGGGCAGACGTATTGCTCGAAGGAATTGATATTTTCAAAGACTATTTGGTGGTGAGCGAACGCTTCAATGGCTTAAGAAGAATTCACATCAAACGATGGGATGGGGCAAAAGACTATTATCTACCTTTTGGGAGTGAAACCTATTCTGCTTATACATCCACCAACTTAGATTTTAATACCTCAAAATTGCGGTATGTTTTCAATGACATGACTACTCCGTCATCTGTTATCGATTTTGACATGAGCACCCAAAGCAAAACAATACTTAAAGAGCAAGAAGTGTTGGGCGGAAAATTTGATAAAAACAATTACACTTCAAAACGTATTTGGGCTACAGCAGCCGATGGGACCAAAGTTGCCATTTCGTTAGTCTACCGAAAAGATACTCAGCTCAATAAAGAAACGCCTTTGTTGCTCTATGGCTATGGTTCTTATGGTGCTACCATGAATCCCTCCTTTTCAACAACAAGATTGAGTTTACTTGATCGAGGATTTGTTTATGCTATTGCTCACATTCGTGGTGGACAGTATTTAGGACGGCCATGGTACGAAGATGGCAAACTCCTAAAAAAGAAAAATACCTTTACTGATTTTATCGATTGTTCCAAATTTTTGATTTCGGAAGGTTACACCTCAAAGGAGCATCTCTATGCAATGGGAGGATCAGCTGGCGGACTGTTAATGGGAGCAATTGTTAATATGGCGCCAGAACTTTATAATGGTGTAGTTGCAGCAGTTCCTTTTGTTGATGT
>JALRKI010000156.1 GCA_023254815.1 Flavobacteriaceae bacterium | reverse complement strand
TTAATTCAAACATTTCGTCCATTGAAGTCAATAATGAAGACAACACTATTGTATATCTGTCTACCGCTGGTACTGATGGTAAAGTGTTTAAATCCGTTGATGGAGGCTATAATTTCACTGACATTACTGGGAACCTACCTAGTGTAACAAAAAATATTATCAAACATCGGGCAGAAGATGTCAACAACTCGATCTATTTAGGAACCAGTTTGGGTGTTTTTAGTTTTGATGACCAAACGCAGACTTGGGAGGCATTTGACACCAATCTTCCCAATGTAAGTGTGTCCGATTTGGACATTAATGTCTCGGATGCTAACATTACTGCCTCCACTTATGGCAGAGGAGTTTGGAGAAGTGCGCTCCCCTCAATTTCTTCACCTCCTACCGATATTAAACTGATTAAAATAAACGCTCCTCAATTAAATGAGTTGAATTGCGGAACATCGATTATCCCTCAGATTGAAATCTTTAACAATGGTTCCAATGCAATCCCTAACTTTGATTTGATTTATTCCTTTGACGGAGGGACTCCAGTCACAGTACCAGTGAATTATAATTTTCCTTCGGGATCGACATGGACCGTTGATTTGCCTAGTCATAATCTCGCTACTGGCTCGCATAGTCTTTCTGTTGAGGTGAATGCCTCTGGAGATGCATTTTCATCAAATAATCTACAATCGACTAATTTTCTGATGAATAAGGTTGGTGCTGTTGACGTGGTCAACAGTTTTGAAAACGATGATCAAAATTTGCTGGAATCCAATGCAGAGCAAGCCAATTTCTTATGGGAAAGAGGTGAGCCAATGGGAGCGCTACTCAATCAATCGTCTTTTGGTGGAACAAAAGCCTACGGGACTAATTTGGACGGAAATTATTCAGATAACGTAAAAGCTTTTTTGGTTAGTGAATGCTATGATTTGACAACAATTTCAAATCCTATTTTGATCTTTGAAATGGCCTTTGATCTGGAATCAGATTATGACATTCTTTATGTCGAATATTCCACAGACATGGGAGTCACTTGGTCACTTTTAGGATCTGCAAATGACCCCGATTGGTACAACAGTTCGAGGTTGTCGGGCGATGGAATTGCTGATAATTGTCAACTTTGTGTTGGAGGCCAATGGACAAATACCGAATCCAATTTAACATCATACCGTTACGATTTGACATCATTTGCCTCCGAATCAAATTTCTTATTTCGATTTGTTTTTAATTCAGATTGGAACACCAACAACGAAGGTGTGGTCATTGATGATCTAGGGATTAGATCGGCATTGTCTAGCCGAGAGTTTGAAAATAATCAATTTCTCGTATATCCAAACCCTACCAATGATGATATAAAAATCAAACTACCCCAGCCATCTGATTTCACTTGTACCATTTCTAATATTGCAGGTAAAGTAATCTTTAAATCCGATTATTTATCGCAAACAAGTCACATCACAGTTCCCTTGAAAAATATTGCAGCAGGTCTTTATTTTGTCACTATCGATTTTGAAGATGGAAAAAGGGTAACCAAAAAATTGATCAAAAATTAGGATTAGATCCATTAAAAAAGCCCTCTAATCGAGGGCTTTTTTTATTCTTTTGTTTGCTCCTTCCGACTGAGCAGAGCGTTCTTACTAATTAACGCCAAATTGAAATTTGGATCAGAAGCAAGGGCTAAGTCAAACTTTGCGATTGCTTTGTCTAGATTGTTTTCTGGACTCTCCTTAAAAATCAAAATACCTTCCAAATATGTAAAGGCACTTTTCATACTGACTTGATAAGGTTGCTGAGTTTCGTAATAGGTGTGAGCCATTTCGTCAGTACTGTTTGCAAGTCCGTAGGTGATTTTCACTCTGGCGCCGTTAAGGTCATCGGCTTGAATTTTCAAATCGGCAATTTCGTAGGCAATGGCCACATTAGGATTTTTTAAAAACATCTTCTCAAAGTGCACTAATGCCAATTCATTTTGACCCAGTGCTTGAAGTGATATAGCTTTGACTTCGACTGCTAACATCGAGTCGCTTTCATTGGCATCAATGCCAATTGTGTTTAGAGCTTGAAGGTGTTTCCCGTCATTCATATAGTAAGCGGCCAAGGTGTCTTGACGTGCAGTATTGGGGTCCAAAATGTTGAGGTGAGTTAGGGCGCTGATGACCCCTTGAACATCTCCTTGAGCCAACATCTGATTATAATATTTTTCATAGTGGGAGAAGAGATCCTTGTTGCTTTGAGCGTGAGTGACACTTCCCAGAAAAAACATGGTGATAGTAAAAGTTAAGATATTTTTCATTTTGTTCTATTTTGTGGTCAAATCTAAGTGAATTATTGATTTCTGTAAAGCCCTGCGGACTACTTTAACTAAATGTTTACAATAGGCTTACCGTGAGCCTATCATCCTCCTTGGTTACTTTTGCTAAGCCATGTTGCGTTAGTGACTTTATGCTTTTGTCCCAAGCTTTGTTGCTCAATCCCGAAGCCTCCTTGAGGTCACTCAGCAAGATGGACGGGTTAGTCTTTAACAAATCGAAGATAATTTTTTCGCTGTCGCTCATTTCAAAATGCTTTTGCTCTGGCTTCATTTGTGGAAAAAATAAAACCTCTTGGATAGACGGATTATTTGTTAAAAACATGAGTAATCGATCCATACCAATTCCCATTCCAGAGGTCGGAGGCATGCCATATTCTAGGGCTCTTAAAAAGTCTTCGTCGATAGATTTAGAGGCCTCCTCATCGCCTTGGGCTGCCAATCGCACCTGATTTTCAAATCGTTCTCTTTGGTCTATGGGATCATTAAGTTCGCTGTAGGCGTTTGCGATTTCTTTGCCACAAACCATCAACTCGAACCTTTCAGTCAAGTCTGGATTAGTGCGATGCACTTTGGTCAATGGGCTCATTTCTTTGGGATAATCTGTAATGAATGTCGGTTGAATGTATAAGTGTTCACATTTAGCGCCAAAAATTTCGTCAATCAATTTCCCTAAGCCCATGGTTTGGTCAACTTCTATCCCCATCGATTTTGCAGCAGCGAATAACTCCGATTGAGTTTTCCCCGAAATGTCAAGGCCTGTGTGGGTCAATATCGACTCAGTCATGCTGACTCTAGGGTAAGGCGCTTTGAAGTCAATTTTGTGCGTCCCAAAAACAGCCTCTGTTGACCCATTAACAGTCATAGCACAATGCTCTAAGAGTTTTTCGCAAAATTCCATCATCCAGTTATAATCCTTGTAGGCAACATAAATTTCCATTGCAGTAAACTCAGGATTGTGGGTACGGTCCATACCTTCGTTTCTAAAATTTTTTGAAAACTCGTAAACGCCATCAAATCCACCAACTATTAATCTTTTGAGATAAAGTTCGTTGGCAATTCGCAAATAAAGAGGCATGTTCAAGCTGTTGTGGTGAGTGACGAAGGGTCTTGCGGCAGCCCCTCCCGCTATAGGTTGAAGCACTGGTGTCTCCACTTCAAAAAATCCTGCGTTATTGAAAAAATCGCGCATGGCATTGAATAGTTTGGTTCGTTTCACAAAAACATCTTTGACATGAGGATTGACCACCAGATCGGCATAACGCTGACGGTATCTTTGCTCGGGATCATTGAAGGCGTCGTGAACCTTGCCATCGGCGTCTTCTTTGGGTAAGGGTAAAGGTTTTAGGGATTTGGACAGCAACAGGAATGTCTTTACTTTGACCGTTTTTTCTCCAACTTGAGTAGTAAACAACTCTCCTTCGATTCCAACAAAGTCTCCAATATCGAGCAACTTTTTGTATAATTCGTTGTAGGCAAATTTGTCTTCATCAGGGCAGATTTCGTCTCGATTAAAATAAATTTGAATTCGTCCTTCACTATCTTGGAGTTCAGCAAATGAAGCCTTGCCTTGAATGCGACGCGACATCAAACGGCCGGCCATTTTGACTTTTTCACCTTCTTTGAAGTTTTTTAATAGTGTTTTAGAAAGGTGAGTGACTTGAAAAGCCTGCGCAGGATATGGATCGATTCCCAGATCGATTAATTCTTTTAATTTTCCCCGTCTAATTAATTCTTGCTCTGACAATGCCATATATTTGTGAAATAGTTACCTTGGCAAAGATAGTCACAATTAAAATCGATTTCAAACGATGAAATGTTTTAGGATAACCTTGTCAATAATGTCATTTGAGTCATGAGTCTGTTTAGGGTTTTGTTATCTATTTTTTTTCCACCTCTGGCTGTTCTCGACAAGGGATGCGGTTCTGTATTGATCGTTTTTTTGCTCACACTTTGCGGCTGGGTGCCAGGAGTTATTGCCGCCCTTATCATTATTAATAATCCTGAACGGTGATGGACCAAGATGCTCAAAATCGTCATATTATTTGTCGCAACATAGGTTTGATGGATTACCAAGAGGCCTGGGATTATCAAGAACATCTTTTTCAAGACATTGTCGACACTAAAATCAAAAACAGAAGAGAAAATGCTAACATAACTACTTCAAATTACTTCATTCTTGTAGAGCATCCTCACGTTTATACCTTGGGTAAAAGTGGAGATTTTTCACACCTGCTCATCGACGAAAACCAGTTGAAACAAAAGGGGGCTAGTTACTATAAAATTAATAGAGGAGGTGACATTACCTATCACGGTCCCGGTCAAATAGTGGGCTACCCCATTTTTGATTTGGACCATTTTTTTACTGATATTCATCTCTTTTTGAGAACCTTAGAAGAAGTTATCATTTTGACATTAGCCGATTTTGGTTTGGTAGGCGATCGCAGTCCCGGGGAAACTGGAGTGTGGTTGGATGTCAATACTCCCTTTGCCCGGAAGATATGTGCCATGGGTGTAAGAGCAAGTCGTTGGGTGACCATGCATGGATTTGCCTTAAACGTCAACACTGACTTGCGCTATTTTGACCATATTGTACCTTGTGGCATCAAGGGCAAAGGAGTAACCTCAATGCAAAAGGAACTGGGTAAAACGATAGACGAAAAGGAAGTCAGTCGAGGCATCAAAAGACACCTGTCAAACTGTTTTAAGGCTTCCTTAGTTGAGGAAAATTTCTAACGGTATTCGTACAAAATCATGGAGTTGCGATCGCCTAAAGTCGATACTTGTAGTCTGTTTTTCGTCAATATTTTTAAATCTATTTCAGAACTTCCGAAAACTGGAAATCCCGAAATCTGCGCGCCTGAAATGTCAAAAACAAAAATCTGATTGGATTGATGGTCAACAATACTCACGTAGGTGTTGTCAAATCCTTGCCAAATTTTTGGAGTACCATAGTTGCCAAAAGGGAGTTCAATTTCGGTTTGATTTATTTTCAGCACATTCTCTTTAAGAGTAACCAAATTTTTTCCATCGGCTGCAAATCCGAGATTGGAATCGACGTCTAAGGGCAGTTTGATCACGTTGCCTTTTAAGTCTATTTGCGCTAAGTCTCCTTGTTTGGTGATTCCAGAAAACAGATTGTTGTACAACGTAATTGATCTTTCAGCAAAGGGGATTTTGGCATTGACACGGATACGGTCTTCACCCTGCCTGTTGATGATTTTCAAGCGTTCTTCGCCAGACCTAAAAACGATATAATCTTTACCTGAAATGCGGAAATGTCTAGGTTGTGAACTGATAGTTTCTTTATTCGAATTATAATTAAAACCTACAACGCGCTTGGCGTTCACATCAATCAAAAAGAGATCGGAACCTTGAACTATAGACAGGCGGTAATCTCTAGTTTGGTCATAATCGAAAACTGACAAGGGTTGAGTGATTGGGTCTTTAAGTTTGAGTGGAAATGGCGCAACGTCATTGCCATTGATGTCCAAAACATAAACCGATTTAGAAGTAGCAAATACCATTTGTTGTCTTCCGTTTTTGAACATGTCTATCTGCTCAATGTGTCCTAGGATTATGCCATCAAGGGATTTTTGCCACAGCAAAGCACCTTTAGGGGAAACAAATTTCAGCCTATTTTTACTGTCCTGCACAGCCAAATCGTAATCATTGCTTTTGTGATTGTAAATCAGTTGAGGTTCACTAACAAGATCTTCGTCGAATTTCAAACTCAAACGCTCAGATAAACCCGATAAAACATTGTTTTTGGTGGATTCATAAATGATGCCATTTAAAAAATAAAATGAAGCATCCGAAGTCATTTGAGCAATTAGGGCAGTGGATTTGTTTTCTTTAAGGTTTAGTTTAAGATCATTAAAAATGGTATTAAATGCCTCGTACTTTTTGAATGAGAACGCTTCCGAAGTACTGCCCAACAATTCAATGTTGTCGTTGTTTATAATGATTTTAGACAGTGATTTTTCGTTCTGAACGACAGAGATTGTAGATTCAAGATCTTCGGGAGAATTGCCGACTGCAAAGATGTCATCAAAAACACAAAAGTACTTCCATGAATTTCCTGGAGAAAATTGAGAAAAAATAGTTTCTCTGGCGATATTATTTAATTCAAAAACTGGGACATTTCTTAATTGTACTGATGTGCTTGCAACACTTTTAATTTGAGACAAGGTTAGAGATGAGTTAATGGATTTAAAAAGACCCAATTGACTACCTTTATTTTCCACGATACCCCATTGCTCCAATCCTTTCAAAAAATCTTTAAAGGCCTCTAAGCTTTCGATATTTTCAGTAAAATGAATAGAACTTGGCTTCTTCGAATTTTCAAGAACTAAGAAGTTTTGAAATCCAACAGCACTTTCTGGTACAAAAGAGGTTAACAAAGAGGTCGTTTTGATAGCTGTTTGGCTTACTAAACTGTCAGAATAGACCCTATTACCCACCATTTCCCAATGCAAATCTTTGCCATTGACATAAAAGTCAAATAATACGAAATCATTAAAAATTTTTGTTGGAGCGTCAAATACGGCAGCAGTAAATCGATTGGCTAAATCTGGACTAAGGACTAAGGAAAAAGTGGCAGATGAGTTACTGCCGGCAAGTAGTTTTCTGAAAGGCTCACCTTGATGAGCATTTTTTTTTAGGCTGACTATCGTAGAATCTGATATGACCACGGATGGTGAATCGGATTTTGTATTCACGCAGATTAGCCCTGAATGATTTTGATCTTTTTCAGATAAATATTTGATATTTTCAGTAATCTCCTCAGTCATCAATTGAGAAATCAGCGGGTTGTTGTCCACCGTATTTTGAAATAGTTCGGCATCTTTAATTTGAACTATGAGGTCACTAGAATCGGGAATGTATAGATAGAGATCGTTTGTAACAGAGGAATCATTTTCGCAACCTGCCAGAAAAAGTGCTACAATGGTACCTAAAATCAATTTTTGCATGCCCAAATTTACTAAAAAACTAGGTCGTTTTAATCCGCTAATAGTTTAAATGATAGTCTGTGATATGGGCAAGTCCCATGAGTTTTGATTCCTTCTCGATGCCCCTTGGTGGGATATCCTTTGTTTTTGTTCCATTGATAGTGGGGGTGTTCAACGTGAATGAGATCCATGTACTGATCTCTGACTGTTTTTGCCAGTATAGAAGCTGCAGCAATATTCATGAATTTGCAATCGCCTTGGATTATTGTTTGATGAGGTACGTCCTCGAAAGGTTTGAATTTATTTCCGTCAACTGCTATAAATTCTGGTTTAATATTGAGAAGTGATATGGCCTTATGCATGGCTAAAATAGAAGCATTGAGTATATTGATTTCATCAATTTTTTTTGGATAAACATGGGCAACCCCATAGCAAACCGAATTGGCCATGATTTCCTCTGCTAATTGAAGCCGAAGTTTGTGACTTGTTTGCTTGGAATCGTTCAAATAGGGATTTTTATAATTCGGAGGTAAAATTACCGCAGCCGCCGTAACTGGACCAGCCAGACAACCACGACCCGCTTCATCCGTTCCACATTCCAAAATATAATCAGAATATTGCAGTTCTAACATTTAACTATTTTTGCATCCAGACAAATGTGTTTACATTTACATACTTCCGCATCTCCAAAGAAATGAAATATATGGGAAACAAGTTTAATTTAACCAAAATCAGCTTCTTGATATTTGTAGCATTTTCATGCTTTGGATGGGCCCAAGTTCCAAAAGAATTTATTCGGCCTGCCGGAAAAGAACGTCCTTCTGATTTGGGTGGAGAAGCAAGACCTCTTGGCGATTCCCTGAACTTTGAAGAGCTGAATTCCAAAGTAACCTTCAAGTCTGCTAAAATCAGCGATTATCACTATTTCTCTCATCTCAACGATAGCGTAATGGTAGATACAACCTTGACCATTCGGAAAGACTGGAAATTTAATTACCTCAGGAAGGACGATTTTGATTTGATGCCATTCGCCAATATTGGCCAAACCTATAATACCCTGAGTTACAACTTCCAAAGGTCGGATTGGATGCCCGGCTTTGGAGCCAGTGCAAAGCAATTTGATTTTAAAGAAATTAAGGATATGCAATATTATCAGGTTGCTACTCCATTTACCGAATTAGCTTTTAAAACAGCTTTTAGTCAAGGTCAGTTGCTCGATGCCCTTTTTGCTGTGAATACTTCCAGAAAATTTAACTATTCAATAGGATATAAAGGTTTGAGGTCATTAGGAAAATACCAACACGTTTTGTCGAGTTCAGGATTTTTCAGATTTACAGCCCACTATACCAATCCCAAAAATCGATATCAATTCAAAGCCCATGTTGCAATGCAAGATATTTCCAACCAGGAAAATGGAGGTATAAGCGATGATGATTTAGTCAATTTTGAGAATGGAGATGTTGAATTTTTGGATAGAGCATTGTTCGACCCTCTTTTTGAAGACGCTGAAAACAAACTCAGTGGAAAGAGATTTTACCTGAATCAATCTTATACTCTAGTGCGACCAAAGGACAGCCTAACAACACGTACCCTAAGACTTGGTAATGTCACCTATTTTGATCAGAAAAAATACGAATACAATCAGTCAAACCCTTTTGAGGGTTATGGCGTGTCATCTTCTGTTCGAGACATCAAGGATCAAAATTATCTCAGTCGATTTTATGCCGATTTTAATGTTGGGTTTACTTCTCAAATTCTGGGAAGCTTAACTGGGTCAATCTCTTTCAACGATTTTACTTTTGGTCATGACAATGTGTTTTTTGATGACAATAACATCAGTGAAGAATTTAGAGGCAGTTTAGTAGCGTTGGATGGGACGTATACAAATCGAATTGGAAAATTTGAATTACACACAAAGGCAGGAGCCATTGTTGCGGGAAATCAAGATGGCTATAATTTTGACGGTAGTTTGGCCTTCAATTGGACTGATAAATTCAGAATCAAAGCAGGTGTTTACAGTCAATCTATTGCCCCAAATTTCAATATGCAGCACTACCGTAGTGACTATCTGAATTACAACTGGAACACAAGCTTGAACAATCAAAAGACCAATGGTCTCTATTTTTTATTGTTCGCACCATCAGTGGTTGAGATCGAAGCAGATGTCTCATTAATTAGCGATTATTTGTTTTTTGGAAAAGTCCCAGATTTGAACCAAATCAAACCAATGCAATTTGAAGAATCTATTGCCTACCTCAGAATAAAAGCAGCTAGAGAAGTTCAATATGGCAAGTTTTTTTGGAACAACACATTGCGCTTTCAAAATGCAGGAAACCAAACTGTGCTCAACGTGCCCGATTGGCAACTGAGAAGTACCTTTTACTATTCCGATGACGTATTTAAAAAGGCGATGTTTTTGCAAACGGGAATCACTTTAAATGTGTTTTCAGAATACTACATGAATGCCTACGATCCAGTTCTTTCAGAATTCTTCAGCCAAAACAACCGAAAGTATGGCGGATTTCCGCGTTTAGATTTTTTTGTGAACGCCAAAGTCCGTCAAACAAGAATCTTTTTAAAGGCAGAACACTTCAATTCTGCCTGGACAGGGTACAATTTCTACAGTGCACCAAATCATCCATACCGCGATTTTACTGTGCGTTTCGGCTTAGTTTGGAATTTCTTTCTGTAAATTAAAAAAATAAAGAAATAAACTTTGGATGTTGGGTAAATAAGGTTTTATATTTGCAGCCGCTAAAAACTCAAGTGAGATAAAATTGGCGTTATCATAACAGATAAAAAGGAGTTCATTGAAATATT
>JALRKI010000067.1 GCA_023254815.1 Flavobacteriaceae bacterium | reverse complement strand
ACGGTTTTTGCCTTTTTTGACAGCAACAAAGTCGCAACCATAACCCCTCCTGAAAGGAACAACAGTAAGGGTTCTGCTGGTACCTTTGACTCTAGAACGCCCATAGAAAAGGAAGATGCCCCAACCCCAGAAGATATCCAGGCTTCATAGGAGTGATATGCCGCCATTGGAACACCAATGAAGTTAACCAAGTCATTCCCTGAAAAGGCCAATGCTAAGCCAAAAGTTCCTACAGCAATCACAAAAAGAAGTACCGATTTCTTGAAAATCAACTCAAACAAATAAGAAAATAGAATCCAAAAAAGAAATCCTCCCAAAACAATAGCTTGCTCTTTACCTTCAATCAAACCTTTTATGTCGCCGTAGTATGGCGTCCCTTTTAATCCCTTTAGAAAAATGAAATAGGTGATTGCTGTCAAAGCCAATCCCCCAAAAAGAGGTCCAAAGTACTTCAGTGTTTTTTGAGTATTGAAAGAGAACAAAATGCGAGATATCCATTGGACAAAAGCTCCAATTGAAAATGCTATCACCACGGATAAAAGAATACCAGAAATAATTTCGGTGGCCTTCTTCGTATTGATAAAGCTAGGAAGATCTTGAAGGAAGAGCGTGTCGGATTGAGAAATTTTGAAAAGAGACATCATAACCGCTGCTCCCAACAAGTTGAAAACAATCGAAACTGTTGTGGAAGTGGGTAAACCGAGGGTATTGAAAAAATCCAATAACAAAATATCGGTAATCATAACCGCAATAAAAATGATCATGATTTCGTCGAACATAAATTTTCCAGGGACAAAAATTCCATTCCGCGCAACTTCCATCATTCCGCTAGAAAATACTGCCCCAATAAAAATTCCCAAGCTAGCAACTATCATAATTGTACGAAATGAAATCGCTTTGGATCCGATGGCTGAATTTAAAAAATTCACTGCATCGTTGCTTACGCCAACTACAATGTCAATAACTGCCAGAATTCCTACAGCTATTAAAATAAATAAATAAATATTTTCCATTACTGATTGTTTAAATATTGTGATTAAGAAATGTTAAATTTAAAAATGAATGTCAAATTGTAATCGATAAATAATTTGATTATTGCTATTTACAACATCTCTGTAGCTGATATCAGATTGAACTTTCAATTTGTGCCCTGAAAAAAATTTTGAAATTCCAAGCGTGTATTCATTCTCACCATTGTTTCCGAAAATTTTGTCATCAAACTTTACGGTCGTATATCGCCCTGACAATTCAAAGTTATTAGTAAACAAATAGCCAGTTTGAAGGTTGATTGCATTGCCAACTTTCACTACATCTCCTGTCAATGTTCCGTCAGAATTTTTTGCAAATGGGTCGTCAGAATTCCTATCGGCATATTCTGCCATGAAAGAAAATCCTTTGTGCTTGTACATGGCATCCACGAACAACGTAGAAATGTCGGTTTCAAAATAGCCAATATCATTAGTCATATAATTTCCTAAATTACTCCTGTCTTTAACTGCTCTATTGTTAAAGTCGTAAGAAACCCCAACTGCCAATTTGGGTTTTTGTTCTCGTTTCAAGTCGGATCCGCTGTATTCGCCTCCGCCACTAAATGTGCCAAATGGAAGAAATTCTAATCGACCAGTATACTGGTGGCCTCCTATATTTTTTTTAGTGATATTACGACCTTCACCTTGAGAAATTGCTAGGACTTCTCTTACAACAAAGTCATTTGAAAGTTTAAAATGGTGTCTCAGTTGCACGCCAAGATCACGATCAATATTAAATCGACTGTTGAGTAACGAGCGATCAACCATTTGCATATTGCCTGAAGAAATGACGCGCTCACGGTTTCCTGGCAATTTGGTTTGCCCAAACCATAATTCAAAATTTCCAGCAAAGTTCCAATTGACCATAGCGTCCAAAATTAACAGGGGTGCATTTTGAGTTTGAGACGATGCTCCATCAAGGTCTCTGTTGGACAATCCTAGTTCAAGTTTATATTTCAATTTTGGGGAATAAGCAAAGCCGTCAAACTTTAGCCGTGCACGTCTTATCAAAAAATCTGATTCATTGGAAGTATTTTTCTCCCAATCAACTGTGGTCAAAAATAGCATACGAGCAGCAAATTTCATCGTCCAGGTGGAGTCTTTGCCAACCAAATTTAAGATTCCATTGCCAAAAGATGGGGAGTTAATCTCTTGAGCTGAAAGAAAATTTAAAGCAAAAAACACCAAGAGTAAGGGTAGGGTAAGTAGGGGTAGGGTTTTGGGGTACATAATGGGTTATTTTAAGGTACCAAATAAGTTATCAAATGTTAACCATGTGTTAAATTCAAATTAATAGAGTGTTATTTTTTGGTTCGAGTATAAAAAATTCTTCTAGAGGTTCAGCCTCATTTTAGTTGTCCTGATTTTCTAAAATGGTATCTATTTTGCCATAGAGCAACTCAGCAACGGTAATCAATTTTATGATCATATCGTTTACATTCGTGTTGTCATTAAATAGTGAGGAGGCCATTTCTGCGGTGATCAAGTCCTTTCTAATGAGTTTATCAATTGACTCACTGCTATGTCTCATGTTGTTTTTAGCTTCCAGTTTCAAATCTTGAAGTTTATTGCGGTATTCTTGCGCATTGTCCTCAATTCTAAACAAATAAATTACCCTTAGAACCTTGGTTACTTTTGCCCTAAAATGATTGTATTCTTCAAGTAAATAGGGGTTTCCTCCAGACAATGATCGACTCACGTTTTTGTTAATTTCTCTCACATCACTGAGAATTTCTACCATTTTGCGATTGGCAATTTTTATTTCACTGACTGCTTGGTTTTGCTTTTCGCTGAGGTTCAATTTACTTTGAATGGCCGTAGCGTACTTAATGATTTCACTATAAATGGTTTTCACTTTTTTATAGTACAACCCTTCAACATCAATGTTCATGTCCTCTGTTGACTTTTTAATGATCTTTTTGATCTTTTGATCTGATTTGATGTCATCGCGATGGATGTTCAAGGCGTGTGAAACGATTTCGAAAATGGCATTTTTAAACAAGTCTTTAGACTCTTTCAACAGGGATTCTAGGGCTGAGGTAGGAAATTGCATGGCCGCTTCAAACAAATATTTTGGCCGGACAACACCACCTGACGATTTATCCTTGATGACCTTGATTAAAAAACGTTCAAGCCTACCGATGAATGGAACCAACATAGCGACACCAATCACATTAAAAAGTGTGTGAAAAATGGCTAATTTTAAGGTATAATCGTCATTTGCAATACCCATCAATTCGGCAAGTAGTCTTACGAATTTGGCCAAAGGAAAAATAAAAACCAGCGCTACTATTCCCGTCAAAACGTTAAAAATGAAATGTGCTCCTGCCAGCCTTTTCCCTGAAACGTTAGAAGTCAATGATCCTAAAATTGCTGTTATTGTAGTCCCAATGTTGGCCCCGATGGCAAGTGCTAAAGCATTTTCATATTGAATTTGCTGTGCGGCAACGGCTGTCAATATGAGCGCCAAAGTAGCACTGCTCGACTGTAGAATTGTAGTTACTATAATGCCTAATCCAGCATAAATCAATGCCCCCAAAAAACCTGAAACAGCAAATTCTTTGAGATCGATATAGTCTTTAAACACATCGAAACCCTCCTTCATGTAGTGAATTCCCAAAAAGAAAAACCCTAGTCCAGCCAGAACATTTCCAATGCCTTTGTAAGTATTCTTTTTTTGAAACGAAAAAATCAAACCAAAAATCAAAACAGGCAAAGCCAAAGATGATATTTTGAATTTTAATCCAAATGCAGCCACCAGCCATGCCGTTGCAGTTGTGCCAATATTGGCGCCAAAAATCAATCCTATACCTCCTGAAAGATTGATCAAACCTGCACTAATAAATGAAATGGCGATAACAGAAACCAAAGAACTCGATTGGATAATTGCCGTAACCACTGCTCCAGTAGTGATGCTCTTGTACAGCTTATCAGTGGCATTCTTTAATACATTTTGCAGGGGTCCCTTTGTAAAAGTCTTGAATCCTTCTTCGAGCATTATCATTCCAAACAGCAGAATTGATACTCCTGCCAAAATGGTTTGAACATTGGGATTGAAAAACAGAATGAAGCTAAGTATTACAAGAAAGGACAAAAAAAAGATTCTCTTCAACATAGGGTATTATTTGGTTGGACATAGAGATTGACCGAAATACCCCAAAAAACTATTAAACCACAACAGAGCAAGTGGCATACTTATGCATCTCCTTAGAGCATAATGACATGTTCATTCAAACTAAAACAGATTGGTGGGTTAGTGTCATTTGGGGTGAATTTCAGTTACTAATTTAGCGAAAAAAAATTAACACACCGTCAAATGAATTGACTCCGACAAAATTAATTTTAACATAAGAGGCCACAATTTCTTGAGGCCTCTTAACAACTAACTAACCAAGGACTCGTGCTTACCTACACGAAAACTTAAATTTACCCAAATGAAAAAACAACTAACTTAATTGAGGGTTGACATAGTTGGAACGAAGAAACTTGGTTGACATTGCACAAGCATATCCTAAAATATTGTTAAAAGTTTGATGTCGAGAGAATTTGCGTCGAATTGAGGTTGATAATTATTTGGTACATTTATGTCGTAAATTAAAGTCATGTCCGACAGTAAAATCTTTGGAGTTCTTGGCGGCGGAAGCTGGGCTACTGCCATTGTAAAAATTTTGACTACCAATCAATCCAAAGTTTATTGGGGAATGCGCAACGAGGCAGTCATC
Organism: Flavobacteriaceae bacterium; assembly: GCA_023254815.1. Classification (GTDB taxonomy): domain Bacteria; phylum Bacteroidota; class Bacteroidia; order Flavobacteriales; family Flavobacteriaceae; genus JALRKI01. The sequence continues at coordinate 2,916 of JALRKI010000067.1, read as the reverse complement.
AGTCATCTCACCACTTATGGGCATAACCCCAACTATTTGAGTGATGCTACATTTGACCTTTCGAAGTTAGTGATAACCAATGTACCTGATGAAGTTATTGAAGCCTGTGATGTCATAATTATAGCCATTCCCTCGGCATTCGTATATGACACTCTTTCGCAAATTACCCTGCCCTTAAATCACAAAATTATGGTCTCTGCAGTGAAAGGTATTGTTCCTCAGTCAGGAAAGGTTTTAGGAGAACATCTTCAAGATTATTTTCAAGTCCCATTTGATCAAATTGCAGTTATTGCCGGTCCTTGTCATGCCGAAGAAGTAGCTCTTGAAAGATTGTCATACCTGACCATCGCATGCAACAACCAATCGAACGCCTATATAGTGGCAAACGCCTTGAAGACCCATTTCATCAGAACACATATTAGCGATGACCCCATTGGGACTGAATATGCGGTAATGCTCAAAAATATTTATGCCATAGCTTCTGGAATTGCGCATGGATTGGGTTATGGCGATAATTTTCAAAGTGTTTTAATCAGCAACGCCATCCGAGAAATGAGGCGCTTTGTAAAGAAAATACACAAACTCAAAAGAAATATAAACAACTCATACTACCTAGGGGATTTACTGGTGACTTGCTATTCCACCTTTTCGCGAAATCGACTATTCGGAAACATGATTGGTAAAGGCTATACAGTCAAATCGGCAATGATGGAAATGAACATGGTAGCTGAAGGGTACTATGCTACAAAGTCGGCTTTCGAAATTAACAAGAGTAGGACAAAAAAAACCAAACTATTCATCATTGATGCCGTTCATGCCATTTTATATCAAAATGCCTCTCCTAAAAAAACCTTTCAAAAGTTAACCGAACAATTGAATTGAAGCTGATGTCCCTCAATAAGCTGAGATTAGTAGATTTCGAGTCCAAATTGAGTGATGCTTTTAAAGCTTTAAACCAATGGTGGATCGAATCCTATTTTGTTATGGAAAAATCCGATTTTGAAATTCTCGATCATCCTCAAGACATTATCGATTCTGGAGGGGTTATTTTATTTGCGATGATGGAAGACCATCCTGTTGGAGTTTGTGCCCTAATAAAATCGAAAGTAAAAGACTATGATTTCGAATTGGCGAAGATGGGTGTTCATCCTGACTGGCATGGACAAGGAATTGGGTTCAAGCTAGGAAAGGCTTGCTTGGAACGAGCAAAAGCTCTCGGGGCCAAAACAGTTTTTCTTGAAAGCAATACAAAATTAGAAGCCGCAATGTTCCTTTACAGAAAATTGGGCTTCAAAAAAATTCCCTCCTTTCCTACACCCTACAACCGTTGTAACATTCAAATGCTTTTTCGTTTTAAATCTTAAATTTGTAACTATCATGGAAACACACCCCAACAGCTACCCAATTGGACCCTACAAAAAAATTGACCTTTGGACTGAAGAAATTAGATCTGAACGCATCGAAGACATAGCCCAATTTCCAGGCAAGTTAGTTACTATGGTAGAACGCCTGTCCGACGATCAAAAAAAGTGGCTCTACAGAGAAGGAGGTTGGAACATTGCCCAAGTTGTGCATCATTGTGCCGACAGTCACGTCAATGCCTACATCCGTTGTAAACTTTGCATCACAGAAGATACCCCAACCATCAAAGCCTATGATGAGGCGCAGTGGGCCGAGCTGTCCGACGCCAATGACATGGATCTTAGAGCCTCTCTTTATATTCTTGACGGCATTCATTACCGATGGGTCAATCTATTTCTAATGGCCAGCGAATACGATTACAAGAAAATGATATTTCATCCTCAGCATCGCCAAAAATTTAGCTTGGAAGATTTATTGGGCTTGTATGCTTGGCATTGCAATCATCATTTGGCCCATATTAAACTGGCCATTCAGAACAACTCCAACTAAATAACGGATTTGAATTGGGATAAAAAACGGGCATCGTTTTCACTTAACAATCGTATGTCGTCAATTTGATACAACAACAGGGCAATTCTGTCAATTCCCATTCCGAAAGCAAAACCAGAATACTCTGAGGAATCTATACCACAATTTTTGAGAACATTCGGATCAACCATGCCACAACCCATGATTTCTAACCAACCTGTTCCTTTGGTCATTTTATAATCCGTTTCGGTTTCAAGTCCCCAATAAACATCAACTTCTGCACTTGGTTCCGTAAAAGGGAAAAAAGAAGGGCGAAGCCTAATTTTGGACTTCCCAAACATGGCAGTAGTAAAATATTTTATGGTCTGTTTTAGATCGGCAAAACTCACATCCTTGTCGATATATAAACCTTCAACCTGATGAAAAAAGCAGTGGGATCGAGCAGAAATGGCCTCATTTCGATATACCCTTCCTGGAGAAATGGTTCGTATAGGAGGTTGATTGTTCTCCATATACCTCACTTGAACGGAGCTGGTATGAGTTCTGAGTAAAATATCAGGATCAGTTTGTATAAAAAAAGTATCCTGCATGTCTCGAGCAGGATGATGTTCCGGAAGATTCAAGGCTGTAAAATTGTGCCAATCATCTTCAATTTCTGGTCCCTCACTGATATTAAAACCAATGCGAGAAAAAATGTCTATAATTTGATTCTTAACTAACGAAATAGGGTGCCGTGACCCAATAGGAAAAGCAGTTCCTGGCTTGGTCAAATCGTCCTTGGACCCTTGTGTATTATTTCCAAGGGACAACTTGTCCTTTTCTGTTTGATACTTATTTTGCGCTTCTGATTTTAGCGTATTAATGGCTAACCCGGCTGCCTTTTTCTCCTGGTTTGAAACCTCCTTAAATGCTGAAAAAAGATCATTTAAAATTCCTTTTTTACCCAAAAATCGTATTCTAAATGCCTCTAAAGTTTCTGTAGAACTGGCCTGAAAACCTTTTACCTCTTGGATGTAAGCATTAACT
>JALRKI010000127.1 GCA_023254815.1 Flavobacteriaceae bacterium | reverse complement strand
GAGACTCCCTTTACTGTTTCAGTTGATTTAATTGGGCACGGATGTACTACCGGAATCTCTGCCAGTGATCGTGCTAAAACAATTCAGGCACTCATTAATCCAAATACACGTCCTGAAGAACTTGGTAAGCCTGGACATATTTTTCCATTAAAGGCTAAAAAAGGTGGTGTGTTAAGACGAGCTGGACACACGGAGGCTGCCATTGATTTATCAAGATTAGCTGGATTCGAACCAGCCGGCGTAATTGTTGAAATATTAAATGAAGATGGGACAATGGCAAGGCTACCACAGCTTATTAAAATTGCCTCTCAATTTGATTTGAAAATCATTTCGATTGAAGATCTGGTCGCCTACAGAATGCAACACGATTCTTTGATCAGCAAGGTTGAAGATTTTTCACTGGCAACCCGTTTCGGCCAATACAGATTGCGAGCTTACGAACAAACCACAAACAGACAAATTCACCTGGCCCTCACCAAAGGACAATGGGAAGAAAATGAAGCAGTACTTGTTAGAGTCAACTCATCATCGGCCAATAATGATATTTTGGGAATGTTAACAAACAATGCTGAAGACCATCTGGATTCTATCTTTCAAATCATCGACAAGTCGGAAACTGGAGCAGTCATTTTTATCAATCAAGAGACACCATCAGGTAGTTTATTGAACCGCATAAAACAGTTGAAATTAGCTCAATCTCAAGACAATGTGGTGCCTGCTCCCATCGTTGTTAGCGATCACAGAGATTTTGGTATTGGGGCACAAATACTCCACGATCTCAAAATTTCTAAGATCAAACTGATGACAAACACCACTCAAACTAAAAGAGTGGGAATGATTGGTTACGGATTAGAAATTGTTGATTACATTCCCTACTAGTAAGTCAAGATAAGTGCTATAATTAACCCTAGGCTTCTTCAGGCCTTCTGGAATATTAAAGCATTAAGTCAAAACTTTTCTAAGGATTGTGGCCATGGTTGCAGCTCTTTGCTCGACTTCACTTTTAGTCCATCCTACCTTTATTAAACAAGAAATATTGCGACCAATCCATTGATTCGACTGACTAAAGTCTTGGCAACTCAATCGAGCAAGCCCTTTTTTTTGAGAATCATTCAATCCGTTTGCCGATAGACCATTTTTGAGATGGTTCCAATGATTAATGTAATGCCAATTATTGTCGATATAATGGAAGCAATCGTTAATAGCCTGTTCAGAAAACAGTTCTATGACTTCTCTAGCCACTTCGACAGTAGGTAAAAAGAAATTCAAAAATGCGCAACTCTCCTCACCTCCTTCAGGAACGCGCCGGAAGGTAAGCCCAGAAATGCCTGTCAAGGCAGATCTCAAAATGGTATAATGCTCCTTTTGTAATTTCAAAAATTCAGGAAGCCGTTTCGTTTGGGCTAATCCTACAGCAGCATTGAGCTCAGAAATTCTAAAATTGTAACCTATAATAGGATGATCATCGGTTCCCCGGTTAGAGCCCAAATGATCATGCCCATGATCGGAATATTGGTCTAATAATTCAGCGAACCTATCATTGTTAGTGACGACAGCTCCACCTTCACCGCAAGTTACTGTTTTAACCGCATCAAATGAGAAGCAGCCCATATCGCCTATCGTTCCTAGAGAAAGCCCTTTGTACTTGCCTCCAATAGCTTGGCAAGCATCTTCAATCAAGAATAGTCCGTGAGAATGGCAAATTGACTTTAAGGCGTCCAAATCGGCCATGCTTCCGCACATGTGTACCGGCATGATGGCCTTAGTATTACTGGTAATGGCATTCATAACAGCCTTTGGAGACATGGTCAAAGTGTCGTCAACATCCACCAAAACTGGTGCAGCTCCTGTCATCAATACGGCTTCAAAACTGGCTACAAACGTAAAAGATGGGACAATCACTTCGTCGCCTGCCCCTATTCCAGCAACGGCTAAGGCTGAAGTCACCGCCGCGGTGCCGCTTGACAACAGTTGGGCATGTTTTACACCGAGTTGCCCGCATAATTCGGATTCCATGGCTTTGGCTTTCCAATGCCCTAGACGCTGAGATTCAAAACCATAGCGCATGAGAACACCGCTATTTAAAACGTCATTGACTTCGCGTCTTTCGGCTTCGCCAAATAACTCAAATCCTGGCATTACTCTTAATTGATTTGGAGGACACTCTCTGACAAAGGTTTTCTGACCTTGACCATTGCAGCAAATGGATCGTCATCGGCACGATAACCAACAGGCATCAACAGGACTGACTTTAGGTTTTTTGACTTTAAATCTAATATACGGTCATATTCATGAGGCATAAATCCCTCCATAGGACAAGCATCTATGCCCTCCAAAGCGCAAACTGTAAGCATATTGCCCAAGGCTAAATAAGCTTGCTTGGCGGCCCATTGATCAATTTCAATTTGAGATTTACTGCCAAACTCTTGCAATACTGCTGACCTAAATCCAGCCAAGACTTCTGGTGGAGTTCCTCTCTTGGTGATGATACGGTCAAAATATTCATTAATGTAATCCTTATCTATGTTAGTGTGAGTGCAAAACAAAAACAAATGAGAGGCTTGTGCCACCTGAGGCTGATTCATGCTGAATGGAAGTAATTCACTTTGTAGTCTTTTATTTTGTATCACCAACAGCTTAACGGGTTGTAGTCCGTAGGAAGATGCTGTTAAATTGAAAGACTGCATCAAAATATTTATTTCCTCGTCAGGGATAATCTTTTGATCATTAAATTTTTTACAAGCGTAGCGCCATTCTAGAGCTTCTATTGAGGTCATTTAGTTTTATTTTGTATAAAAGTAGTTATTCTAAAAATTATAATGAAGGGCAGACTCAAATATTGAAGGGTCAAAAGAACCACAGACGCAATGCCATAACAATTACAACGACTATCATTGCTCGGCGGACCAAAACATCCCCTTTAGCAACTGACCATCTGCTTGCTAGCCATGCTCCCAAGATATTTCCAATGGATAGTATTAGGCCATAAACCCAGTCAATACTGTCGTTTAGCGCAAAAATCACCAAGGCGCCTAAGGTATAAATTGACACTATAGCGACCTTAGAGGCGTTAGATCGAACGAGCGACATTTTGTTGAAATAAGGAAGAAAAACTAAGATTACCAAACCAATACCTGCATTCAGAAATCCGCCATAAATGCCAAAGAAAAAGAATGCTAAAACAGATAGCCATAAATGCCAACCCGTTGTTCTGGGCACAAAATCCTTTGATTTGAGCTTTGGAGTGAAAGCAATCATGAGCACCACAACGATCATGACCACTGAGAGTATTTTTTTGAACAATTCACCAGAAATATCTACCGCAATCTGAGCACCAATTAAAGCTCCAAAGAATGCGCTTATTCCGCAATACAAGCTAAAGGGAAAATCGGCGATCCCTTTAGATTTGAAACCGGCAGTTGCCGAAATCGTTTGGAGGAATATAGCCACCCTGTTTGTTCCATTGGCCAAAGCCGGGGGTAAACCCAAAAATATTAGGGTGGGTAAGGTCAACAAGGTGCCTCCTCCGGCAATGGTGTTGACAAATCCAGCAACAAAGCCAACCGTAATCAAAAGCAGTGAATTCAAATCCAGCACGGCAGCGAAAGTTACGTTCATGAGGCAAAATTAAGATAAAGTCAGATGATGTCTCTTAATTTGATGCAAATCCTTTGAAAGAATTCAAAAAGGATTCTATATTTGCAACCGCAATGGAGAAATGGCAGAGTGGTCGAATGCGGCAGTCTTGAAAACTGTTGAGGGTCACACCTCCGGGGGTTCGAATCCCTCTTTCTCCGCAAAAGAAAAGCCCTTAACTAAAGTTAGGGGCTTTTTTATTTTAGTTTGTTTCTTATATACGTTTCATTAATTCTCTAGAAACTACAGTGTCATAAATGAT
>JALRKI010000073.1 GCA_023254815.1 Flavobacteriaceae bacterium | reverse complement strand
CGCGAAGGTGGTTGATCAATTGCAAGATCGTATTGAGAAACTATTTGCTGATGAAGTGATCAGCCGTTGGTTTTCCGACCAATATGAAGTTTTCAATGAACGCTCTATTTGGTATGAAGGCAGAGAACATCAACCAGATCGGCTTTTGTGCAATATCATTTGAAATTCGAGCCGGACAGATAACATAAGTCACCTGATTGGCATCTGGGTGGAAATCCATTTCTACGACAGGAAAGAGTTTAATTTCCCCAGAGGGTCTTCTTGCTACAGTCACAGCCAATTCCATTTTGAAATCTATAAGCATTTCTGCAATGCATTGTCCATTGGGAACATCATCAAGGTCGGCTAGAGAAGTTATCATTTTGACACCGTTGCCATCATAACCAAACTGAGCGCTTTTCCATACAAAGGGAAATGTGAGCGCTTGATTATCTATGGCGTGCAGCATTTCATCCTTATAAGCAAAGCGTTGAAATGGTGCAGTGGGCAGATTGTGGTCCAGATAAAATAATTTCTGTGTGCACTTGTTTTGAATAGTTCTCAAGGTTTGTGAAGACGGATAAACTTTTACTCCTTGTTTTTCGAGTGCTTGAAGCGCATCGGCGTTGACATTTTCAATTTCTATGGTCAGGACATCAACGTCTTGACCAAATTGAACTACCGTATCAAAATCCATTAAATCACCTTGAACAAAAGTATTACACGACAGTCGAGAAGGAGCTTCTTTGTTTGGATCGAGGACTTTGGTGGCGACATCCATCTTTCTTGTCTCAGCCAAAAGCATCTTGCCCAATTGACCTCCGCCAAGAATGCCTAAAGTGAAGGATGATGAATAGTACTTCATGTGAATTTTGTCAGTCGTTTGCAAAAATACGGTTTATTGCCGAAATGCTCGGCAAAAGCAAAATACAAAACGCCTCAAATCTCGGTTTAGGATGCCTTAGTAGCTAATAATACCGTTTCTCTAGCTTTGAACCCATGAAAATTACTATCGGGGGAATTCCATGTCATGACATCTACTGTGAAACCTGTCAATTCTAGGCGACTTACTAATCCTTTGACAGAATAAATTCGAACGTGATCTTTTTGTCCAAAATGTCTCAGCCGGTCTTTTGGCTCAACAATTTTTGAATTTTCGTAAATTTCACCCTCTTTGAACGGAGTTTGAATTAAAACTGAACCACCAATTTTGAGAACCCTAAAGAGTTCTCGTAATGCCTTAACGTCTTGTTCTACATGCTCTAAAATGTGATAACAGATGATGAGATCGAAAGAACTGTCAATTTCCTCTATGGCGGTGATATCAATTTTTTTTAGAGCCTTAAATTCCCCAGCGAAATCGGCAGTGATATAGTGTTTTAAATCAAATTGATTTAGTCTGCTTGACAATGATTTTTGAGGAGAAAAGTGGAGTACCGTTTTATTGATTAAGTCAAATTGAGTTGTCAATACGTGAAAGAGTCGTCGGGTCCTTGGCAAGCTCCCACATCGAGGACAGAGCAATTGACCATTGGCTTTTTTCACGAATTGAGACATTCGGAAGTTGCACAAATTACATTGATATTCATTACCAACGTAAGGAATTGAAGCCAGATTCCTTAGATATGGCTCAATGACAGTCAACCACCTTTTTGGCACTAAGAGCTTAAAAATGCGTTTGAAAAGGTGATACATCCATTTGAAATTTTATTTGGAATGTAATTCCAGTTCAAATTAATCAAACTAAGGATATAATTTTTCAAATAACATGACTTTCTTATTCCTTAATTATGCGAAGAACATTACCATTTTCTAATTTCAACAGATAGAAACCACTGTCGAGGTCATGAATATCGATTCGTTCAGCACTGTCTACTGTTCCTTTCTTTACAGGGAGTCCAAGCATAGAATAAATTACAAATTTGGTCTGATTATTATTGCCTGACAAAGTAATATATCCATTGGTTGGATTCGGAAATCCTTTCAAAACCTGCTTTGAATGTTCATCCAAAGAAAGTGAACAATCGCTTGCTTCAAAGCAATCACCATCAATGACCCAAACGCTGTTTTGACCAGGAATTTCGTTGGGATTGGCGTACCATTGGTTGTGCCAAATCTTACAGTCATAATAAACTTGAGTGTTGGGATTGGGATAAGCAATGGTGCTGTTGTATTCTGTTACTCCACAATATACATTTCCTCCCCCATTAGGATTACAATCCGAAGAGGCTCCACCACTGTAGGGTGTCAAAGAGAAATTATTTGCGTTCTGAACTGCATAGGATTCGGAGCTTCCATTTAGAACATCTGATGCGACATGCATGTACGAGTAGGCGGAACTATTTAAACTGGTGTTTTCGAGCAACAATTGCCAGATCATTACTCCGTCGTTATTGTCAATTCTATCGGGATGTTGGGCGATGTGTTGACTAAGGGAGGCCACATTTGAGTGAGTGTATTCATAGTAAGGTCCCCAAGGCTCGTTGGGATAATGAACTCCCGCAGCGACTAAAAAATTATATTGTTCCGCGTAATAAGCAAATGCGTCATACATGATTGTTCTGTTGGCACTTCCCCCAGCATTATAGCCTTGATAAGCCACCAAATCAATTTTGTCTCCAACACTATTGAAAACGGGAATCATGTGACCAGTGGCTGAAAAACCGAATAAATTTATGCCATTCGTCACAGCGGAACCGACATAAAGATTGGTGTCATCTTCGCCAGTAAGCGTGTTTCTGTGAGCAAAAGCAAAGGGAGAATTTGGATCGTCGTTCATTTGTCCACCCAATGCACCAACTCCTGAAGGGGCACAAGCGAGGATATATCCTTCACTCCGTGGCATTAAATTTCTAGAATTAG
>JALRKI010000107.1 GCA_023254815.1 Flavobacteriaceae bacterium | reverse complement strand
ATTACGGTATCTATTTTTAACTATGGGTTGAATCCTGCTTCTAATTTTGATGTCACTTATCAACTGGATGGAGGATCGGTGGTTACTGAAACTTACACTGGCACTATTCCTTCTCTGACTTCGGTAAATTATACTTTTAGTAATACTGCAGATTTTTCTGCAGAAGGGCATACGTATTCTCTCGTGGTCTCAACTCATTTGACCAATGACGAGGACAATTTGAATGACTCCTTTGATGCGTCAATCACTCATTTGTTTCAAAATGACGTGGGGATTACTGATATCACCTCACCTGTTACAGGAAGTCTTGGGACAACTGAAACCATTAGTGTGACGATAACCAATTATGGAAGCACCACTCAAACTAGTATTCCGGTTTCATACGCAGTCAACGGCGGCACTCCTGTCGTTGAAACATATAATGGCTCGATTGCTTCAGGACAATCAGATACGTTTTCTTTTACTACAACTGCTGATTTTTCCACCTTATACACGACCTATTCTATTGAAGCTTATACCTCATTGACAGGCGATTCAGATAGCTCAAATGATGCTTTTTCAGTTGACGTCTCATCCAAGCCAGACGTGTGTATTCCGCAAGCCGTCGTAGGTTGCAATGTTGATGGAATTAAGAAATTTGTTTTAAAAGATATAGATGCCGACGATGGGGGTGATGGCTGCAATGGAGAAAATGGATATGAAGATAGAACCCATTTGATGACTGATTTAACAGTCAGTACTACCTCCACTTCTACTTTTAATGTTCAGGCTCAGCAAAATTGGACCAGCGGAGCTAATGGAGCTGAAAAATTCTCTGTTTGGATTGACCTCGATGATTCTGGTACATTCGAAGATAGTGAACGTTTCATATCAGGACATGATTTTACCTCTGCAGGATCTTTGGTAAACTTTTCAATGGTACTTCCCGCTGACCCACCACTAGGATTCCATATTTTGCGTGCGAAGGCTATAGACACAACCGCTGATGGGGATATATTAGATCCTTGTACTGACTTTGATTATGGGGAGGTTCAAGATTATTTGGTCAACCTTACACTTACTGTTGGATTCGATGATATCGGAATTGACGATCCTTTTAAAATAGTTACCTTATCAGATAACTTCTTTGAAATTTCGTTGCCAACTCGAGAGTTCACTGAACGATTGGAACTTAAAGTGTTTGATTTGCTTGGACAGCAGATTTATTGGAAATCCCTTTACAATGATTCAGGCAATGGATACAAGCACCTTTTAAACATGTCCTACATGCCTTCAGGTGTTTATTTTGTTACTTTAGGTAATGATCAAGTGCAAGAATCTGGCAGAATTGTTGTTGAATAATTAATTCTCTATTAATGCCTTTTAAAAAGCGCCCAAAAGGGCGCTTTTTTTTTGACATCACTATTTTGTTAATTTAAATAATTATTAAAAATCAATACTTTACAATAAAATATTAATAAGTATATTGTACACCATTACAAAATGTCACTAATTGATAATTATACTTTAATGAAAACAAAATTACTCCTGTTTCTTTTTTCTCTTCTTTTTTCTGCTTTGAGTTTCGCTCAAACCGTTGAAAACAAGCCTCAGAAGCCAAGCTATGTTGGCACTCCAGTGTCGGTCATTAAGGTGCCGTCTATAGCTTCTAGAGCTACATTGGTGCGTCCAGATCTAAGTCGTGAAACCGTAATGCAAGATGGAAGAGCATCGAGGTACGACATCATTCCTGGAAAGGGATCGACTGGAAATGACCCCTTGGTTCAACAATCAACTCATATGAAAAATAGCATCGCTACTCGTGATGCCGATTTGGTTTTTGTTACGGCTCAATCCAATTCCCAACCCACTGATCCTGCCGCTGCGGTAGGACCAGATCATTACATCACAGTGACCAATACGGCTTTCCAAATTTTTGATAAAAGTGGTACTTCCTTGACCAGTGGTCTCGTTGCTCCAAATCCGACAATATTTTCCGCTTCGGGATGCTGCGACTTGACAGCGTCCTATGACAACGCCGCCGACAGGTATGTTCTCACATTTCTCGGATCTGGGGTTCAAATTGCTGTATCCGATGGACCAGACCCTGTGAATGACGGCTGGACTGTTTACACTTACTCAGTCGTCTCTGATTATCAAAAATTATCAGTGTGGCGAGATGGATATTATATGACTGAAAACACTGGTTCTGCAAACAAAATTCACGTCTTCGAACGCGATAAAATGATTCTAGGTGATGCTTCAGCACAAATGGTGTCCTTTGCTTTACCTGGACTTACGACTAGTGGATTTCATAGCCCACAATTTTTTAATATTGCCTCAGATAATATTCCAACCGCAGGAGGTGCTCCTGTAGTCTATATGCAAGATGATGCCTGGAACGGGGTTAGTACCGATCACATAAAAATGTGGCTTGTGGACATGGACTGGACCAACGTTTCTAATTCCCAAGTTTCGGCCGCAACTCAATTCAATGTTACCCCTTTTGTCAGCGTATTCGACAATGGATCATTTTCTAATTTGACTCAACCCAATGGAGGGCAAGCCATCGATGCACTTCAAGCGACCATCATGAATCAGGCGACATTTAGAAAATTCGGATCTTATAATAGTGCGGTTTTCAACTTTGTGGTTGATGTAGATGGCACCTCAGCGAAGCAAGCAGGGATTCGTTGGTACGAAATGCGCCAAGATAGCGACGGAGGACCTTGGACCATTTTTCAAGAAGGTACTTACACCGGTCCAGATAATCGACATGTGTGGAATGCCAGTATGTCTTTAGATATTTTAGGAAATATCGGTATGGGATATACCGGAATGTCTAGCGGCAACAGCACAAATTCATCGGTTTTTGTGGGATCCTATTATACTGGTCGTTATGCTAATGATGTTCTAGGTCAAATGACCGTAGCCGAAGGCGTTATTTTTCAAGGCAATGCCAACATTCCTGGTACTCGTTATGGCGATTATAGTAAAATAGACATTGATCCAGACGGAGGTAAAAAGTTTTGGTTTGTCAATGAAGTGATGGATACACAGCGAAAAAATATCGCTGGAGTTTTCCAAATTGCTGCTTTAACCAGTAATGATGTCGGTGTTGTGGCCATCACTGCTCCAGCCGATGGCTCATTGAGCAATGCCGAGACTGTGACTGTAACAATTTTCAATTATGGTACTAACCAAGCATCAAATTTTGATGTCACTTATCAAGTTGATGGTGGTGCCCTAATTACCGAAACTTTCACCGGCACTTTAGCCTCAAACACCTCATCTGAATTTAGCTTTACAACAACGACTGATTTATCAACTGTGGGTCAAACCTACAGCATCACCGCTTCAACAGCCATGACTAATGATGAAGACACCAACAATGACAGCAGAACTGTTAGTGTAACTCACCTCTTTTCTGGAGATGTTGGCGTTACGGCTATTACCGCTCCAACTACTGGACAGCTAGGTTCAGCAGAAACTGTAACAGTGACTATAACAAATTTTGGAGCCGAAACTCAAACTAGTGTGCCAGTAAGTTATTCGGTTGACGGAGGAACACCAGTTAATGAAACCTATACTGGATCTATTTCACCAGGAGCTTCCGTAAGTTATACTTTTTCTACTGCAGCCGATCTCTCAACTGTTGGATCTACCTATCTCATTACAGCTACTACGGATTTAAGTGGTGATGGAGACAATAGTAATGATAGCTTTTCTGTCAGTATTAACAATGTCCTGTCTTATTGTGAACCAGTGGCGACTTCGGGATGCAATATCGACGGAATCAAAAGGTTTGTCTTAGTCGATATAGATGCTGACGACGGAGGAAATGGCTGCAATGGCCCAAACGGCTATGAAAACAGAACAGACCTCTCCACCGATTTAGTTGTTAGTGCGTCTTCTGCTACCAGTTTTACCCTGCAAGCTCAACACAATTGGACATCTAATCCAACTGCAGAAAAACTATCTGTTTGGATCGATTTAGACGATTCAGGAACCTTTGAAACTTCAGAACGTTTAATTTCGGGGGTTTCTTTTGTATCAGCCGGACAATTGAATGACTTCACTTTAACAATTCCAGCAAATGCAGCTTTGGGCTCCCACACTTTAAGAGCTAAAGCAATTGACAGTACTGCCTCTGGCAATGTTTTGGAGCCTTGTTCAGATTTTGCCTATGGTGAAGTTCAAGATTATACGGTAGTCCTTACAACTACCGTTGGTTTTGAAGATTTGGGGATGGATTCTTCGTTTCAAATCGTTGATATGGAAAATAACCAATTCGAAATCTCACTTTCTGCATCTGATTTTAATGATCGATTGGAGTTAAAGGTTTACAATACACTAGGTCAGCAGATTTATTGGAAATCATTGTATAATGAAACTGGTGAAGGATATCAGCACCAATTAAATATGTCTTATGTGTCAGCAGGTGTCTATATCGTAACCATTGGAAATACCAAAGTAAGCGAGTCACAACGAATTATTGTCAAATAATTCGAATTATATATAATAGACTGGAAAAGAGCGCTATATGCGCTCTTTTTTATGGCTTTAACCAATTCCTCAAAATTTCTTTGCCATGAGAGGTCATTATAGATTCAGGATGAAACTGCACGGCTCGAACGTCAAATGTTTTATGTCTTATCGCCATGATGATACCGGTCTGATCAACGGCTGTAACCGTTAAACAGTCAGGAACAGGATCAGTGGCCGCCCATGAATGGTATCGGCCAACTTGAAAGATGTTTGGTAATCCTTCAAAAAGACTATCTTTTTCGATAATTTGAATGTTGGTGGAAACCCCATGATATACCTGGTCAAGATTCCTAATCTCTCCTCCATATACTTCTACAATGGCCTGTAATCCTAGGCAGACGCCTAAAATCTTTTTGGTTGAACCATAGCTCGAAATCACCGACATCAATTGTCCTGCTTCACTTGGAATTCCTGGGCCAGGGGATAAAATAATGGCATCAAACTCTTCGAGCTCATCAATTTCAAAGTGGTCATTTTGTTTGACGGTAACCTCATATTCTAAATGCTCAAGATAGTGCACCAGATTATAGGTGAAGGAATCATAATTGTCAACAACGAATACCTTTTTCATGAGGCGTCAAAATTATGGAATATTTGACTGTACCAATAAGGTTTGAATCTTTATTGAAAGACCACATCTAAAATTTCCACCGGAAGGAGATTTTCACATCTGCTGGATCGTCTTAAACGCAAAATTTTTAATGCTACTATTTGTCCATTTTTCAATTTTAGGTCAGCAAATTTTTCTTGGACATTAACCAGATCAAAAGTTTCTTGACTCGACTGACTCTTGAATTGATACTGGCATGGACTGTCTTCTACAATGGAAAGTATTCCAGACACATAGCCTTCTGGAGGAGATAAAGGCTTTTCTGTCTTTTGACTTTTGCAGGACAAGGTTAGGATAGTAATCAAGGATAAAAGTTTGATAAGCGGTTTCATAGGGGTATTGTTTTGATAAATGTACAATATTTTTGATTTAGAAATTCGCTCGAAGTTGGATACTGCCTGTATGGATGGTTTTTAAATTGGCTGTTTTTCTTCCAAAGTAGTTGACATTCAAATCCAGTGTCTTGGTCAACTTTTGTTGACCAATTAAAGACCAAGTCCAATTTTCTCCAGTTTGCAGACCTTCAAGAAGTTGATAAGCTACGGGTGTGTTGTTTTGCCCAGAATAGTCGTTCTTGATGTATCGTAATTCGGCATTTAGGGATGATAACGATTTGAAAGTCGATGAAAAATTGAGGGCAAATTGTTGCTGATTTAGGGACTCTTTGGCGTTGATGTTATTGTCTATTTGAGTCCATTCAAAAATGAATTCTAACTGTGAGCTAGTATCAAAATTATAGGACAAGTTGGGAGAAAATGATGATTTCGTCAATTCAAAATTCCTACTGGGATAAGATTCACTTTTTCTTTTCTGAGCCTCCTGTTCTGCTGTCACGTTGACGATCCAATTTGGATTGAGTTGATGAATCCATCTCAGTTGATGACGCTCCAAATCATTTTGTACTAGTCCTGTGCTCCACAAATTTTGAGACCTATTTCTAACGAAATAATAGGCGCTGTTATGTTTTTGCTCGTCTCGGTTAAAATGAAAACTATTGCGCCATTGAAGATCTAGTGCAAGTACATTGTCGGAATCCCAATCCAATAGGTCAAAATTAATCTCACCAGAATTTCTTTTTGCCTTGCGATCGATCGAAAATGAAGTTAGGTTATAGAATTTGTCCAAGAATCCATTTTTTGAACCTGTTGACATCGCCTTTGGGCTCAGGGCTAAGCTCTGACGCCATAGTTGTTGCTGGGTTTTAACAAACACTTGATGTGGTAAAAATAGCCGGACATAGGTGCCTTGATCTTGAAAATTAGCGATTTCAAATTCTTCTAACTCCTGAATGCCATTGCCATTATAATCGACCCAAGTGAATGTGCCTTGACCTGGCTCTACTTCAACGAAAGTATAGCCCTGTTGTGGTAGTTGGCCTGAGGTTGTTTCCACCAAGGTTTGCCAATCAATAAGATTATGCACCAAGTTTTGGCGGTATTGTACCCTAGCATTGACAGTTCTTTCTCCTTCCGATTCTTGCGCAAATGGTGTTTGTTTTCGATAGTTCGCGAATAGTGAAAGGTGATTTTTTGAACTGTTTATGAGGGTAGAATTAATATACAGTGTACCAGATTTATTGGCTTTTTGAATTCTCCCATCATAAAGACTGTCATTAACATGGTATCGGTAGCCCAATGTCCCATAAACTCCTGAACTATCGCCCAGGCCTACAAAACCATCATAGTGCTGATACCTATTGCTGTTTGGGGATATTGCTTGAGTAATACTATTCGTTTTATGAAGGTCTTCAGCGTTAAAAATTACCCCACCCCAAACTTTATTGTTATGGTAGTCCAACTTTTGCATGATTCTCAAAAAGCGAGTTTGATTTTCTCCATCAACATTTAAAATACTGGTTTTTGTTGACGAAGTCCATCGTTTATTGGACCATTTGGCATTGAATCGATGCTTTTGTCCTTCAAATTGATCGCCTTGTTTTAGATTTTCAAAGGCATATGTTATGGATGCAGTGCTGTCAATGTTGGCCGTCAGATAGTTACGGAGAAATTCTCGATTTCCAATGACGTTCTGAAGATCCCAATCTCGACTGAAACCAATAGGGTTTAAGTTTTCAATACTTTTGAAGTTTCGGTCAATTTTTTGGTATGAAGTGGTCAAATTCCATTGCCAGCGTTTACTTTCTTTGGAAAGGTCTTGGGAGAGTTGAAGTTTGCCTGCAAAACCCTGGTTGTCGTCATCATTGAGTTTGGAAAATAAATTTTGATCGTATTGACTGACTGCTAC
>JALRKI010000148.1 GCA_023254815.1 Flavobacteriaceae bacterium | reverse complement strand
AATTCTCAATGATCTCATGAAGTTTAAATTCAATGCGCTGTACAACAGATTGATGGTCTTGTCAAACTTCAGAAAGGACCCTTTCGATACTTACAAATATTTGATTAATAAGCAAAAACAATTTAAAAGACGATTTATTTTTACTTTTTTGGTCGGAAAATATTCTACCTACGACAACAATTTGAGCCTAAATAAAAAGGCCTTTGTGACGTTGATAAAGTCCATTGCTGATTACAGTTTGGTAGGAATCAAAAATTCTTTTTTGAATTTATCGAGTTTGGAGAACTTAAAAAGAGACAAAGAACGTTTGGAAGCAGTCACCAATAGGCCATTATTTGGATCAAGAAATTCTTACAACAAACTCAACTTGCCTAACAGTTACCGACATTTGATTGAACTAGAAATCCATAGGGATTTTAGCATGGGTTATCACGATGCCATTGGATTTAGAGCCGGCACCTGCACTCCGTTGCTGTTTTACGACATGGATTTTGAAATCCAAACGCCTCTAGAATTACATCCTTTTCATGTCATGGATGCCAGTTTGTTGAAATACCGGTCCCTATTGGACAAACAACAAAAACTAAACATCTTAGTACAAACAGTCAAAAAGGTCAATGGCACTCTGGGTTTCTTGTTTCACAACTACACTTTTGGTAAAGGTGAAACATGGAATGGCTTTAGGACTTTATTTGCCGACTTTCTCAATTCTGAGCTAGATCCATCTTCTACAAGCAAATCATGATGAAACACATTAATCACGTTTTTTTTGATCTGGACCATACCTTATGGGATTTTGATCGCAATTCGGCACTGACATTTGAAAAGATATTTGCAATGAGAGAAATACAACTGTCTTTGAGCGATTTTTTAACCGTTTATGAGCCGGTGAATTTGCGCTATTGGAAACTGTATCGAGATGCAAAAATTGACAAGATAGATTTGCGTTACCATCGGCTGAGAGATGTTTTTACAGAACTGAATTACCCAATCAGCGATCATGCTATCCATGAGATCTCCGATGATTACATCAAATATCTGACCACCTATACTCATCTTTTTGATGGCACTATCGAAATTTTAGATTACTTGGCTGGCAAATATCAATTGCATATCATTACGAATGGATTTGAAGAAGTGCAGCAAAGTAAGATGAATCACTCTAATATTGCACACTATTTTAAAACGGTTACCAATTCTGAAATGGTCGGAGTGAAGAAGCCCGATCCCAAAATTTTTCATTTTGCCATGAAAGCTGCTCAGGCTGAACCACACGAAAGCATTATGATTGGCGACAACTATGAAGCCGATATTCTGGGAGCATTGGCGGTTGACATGGACGCCTTGTGTTTCAATTACCACAACGCCCAACTCGATCCAAACATTAAGGTTATTGAAAATCTAGCGGCTATTAGAAACTACTTGTAATCAGTAGTTGTACTTATCACCCCAAAGCGATTTGAGAAAGGTCCTGAGTTGGTTTTCTCGGGTGTTGTTTCCTGGATCGTAAAATTTTGTTCCCGCCACTTCATCGGGCATAAATTCGTGTGCCTCGAAGTTGCCTTCGTAGTTGTGGGCATAGGGATAATCTGCACCATAACCTAAGGATTTCATGAGAGATGTTGGAGCGTTTCTCAATGATAGGGGTACGGGCAAAGCGCCAGTTTCTTCAACTCGTTTTTGAGCGTCACTAATAGCCATGTAGGCGGCATTACTTTTTGGAGAACTCGCCAAATAGGTGACGCATTGACTCAATATGATCCTTGACTCTGGGAAGCCAATGGTGGTTACTGCTTGAAAAGTATTGTTGGCAAGGATGAGAGCGGTGGGATTGGCGTTACCAATATCTTCACTGGCCAAAATAAGCAGCCGACGGGCAATGAATTTAACATCTTCTCCACCCTCAATAAGGCGCGCCAACCAATAGACTGCTGCATTGGGATCGCTACCTCTGATTGATTTGATTAAGGCGGAAATGACATTGTAGTGCTCTTCTCCTGACTTGTCAAATTGGATAGGATTTTTTTGTATCAACGATTGAACCAAAGCATTGGTAATGGTCTCTCCCTCAGTTTCAATGTTGTTGCAAACCAACTCCAAGGTGTTCAATAGCTTTCGCGCATCCCCTCCTGAAAATTGCAGAAGCGCTTCGGTCTCTTGGAGAGTGATTTTTTTATTTTTTAAAATACTGTCTGTAGCCATAGCGCGATGCAATAGCAATTCCAAATCTTGCTTGTTAAAAGGATTCAGAATATAAACTTGGGATCGAGACAACAAAGCCGATATGACTTCGAAACTAGGATTTTCAGTTGTTGCGCCGATGAGCGTTATCCAACCTTTTTCGACAGCCTGCAACAAAGCATCTTGCTGAGATTTGCTAAAGCGATGAATTTCATCAATAAACAGTATTGGATTTTTTGTGGTAAACAGTCCATCTCCTTTCTTGGCCTTGTCAATGACCTCACGCACATCCTTGACACCGGCGTGGATGGCACTCAATTGATAAAAAGGCCGGTTGGATTGTGTTGCTATGATTTGCGCTAAAGTGGTCTTTCCAGTTCCTGGTGGCCCCCACAAAATTAATGAAGGCAAATGACCCGATTCTATGGCTGTTCTCAGCACACCTTTAGACCCAACCAAGTGTTCTTGACCGATAAAGTCATCTAATGCAGTAGGGCGGAGGCGTTCGGCGAGTGGGATAGACATGACAGCTTATTGACGTTGGCGGACTATTTCATACAAGCAAACACTGCAAGCTACTGACACATTGAGCGATCCAATTTGACCAGTCATCGGAATCTTTACCTTGGCATCGGACAAATTGAGGACACTGTCCATAATGCCTTTACCTTCAGAACCCATGATGATGGCTGTTGGTTTGGTAAAATCGGCATTGTAAAATAGATCCTCAGATTTTTCGGTAATGGCTACCACTTGAATGTCTGAGGCTTGCAAAAAATAGATAGCGTCTTTGATGTGTTCAACTTTGGCAATGGGTACTTCAAAGATGCCACCTGCACTTGTTTTCACGGTGTCTTCATTCAGAGGTGCACTACCAGTTTTTGGAATGATGATACCACTGACACCTGTGCAAGCTGCTGTTCTCAAAATAGCGCCCACATTGCGTACGTCACTCACCTGGTCAAGAATAATGAACAGGGGAGCTTTGGTGGTTTCTTGCGCTTGAGAGATCATGGTCTCGAAGTTCATAAAGGACACAGGTGATATTTGTGCTACTATTCCTTGATGGTTTCCTTTGATCAGTCGGTTGAGTTTTTCTGCTGGAACATAGGAAGTAGGTATTTGCGCTTGCCGAATTTTCGCCTCTAGAGATTTAAAAGTCGGGCCTGAAAGTCCTTTTTGAATAAAAACTTTCCCTATTGATTCGTTGTTGGTTAGGGCTTGCTCAACGGCATGGATTCCGTATATATTAAGGCTAGTTGTCATAAAACGAAATTAAAAAAAAAACCACCCCGAAGGGTGG
>JALRKI010000110.1 GCA_023254815.1 Flavobacteriaceae bacterium | reverse complement strand
GGATATTGCAATCCAACAAAAATTTAGACGACTTGTATGCCCCAAAAGCTAGAGTTCATATGCAAATATCCTCCGACGTTCCTTTGTACATGTACTCCGATTTAATCAATCCAAATGAAAACCATGCCGCAGTAAACAATTCTCAATGGTTTGGCGAAGGTCGCAACTGTACCTTGGTTTTTAGAAGAGACCTGCCATTAAGAACTTTCCAGACCGCAGATTTGCAAATCGCCACAGACCTGGACGATAAGGGCTTAGACGACCAAAACGAAATGGCTTCCATCGAAAAGGTAGTGAATTTTCTCAATGGATATTTTGGTAAAATATCAGCGGCTCAATTGCCCATTACTCAGGCGGCAAGCAAACACAGTCCCGTTTATGGCTTGGATAGATTCCCGTCATTTTTACAGCCCTACCCCAAGGAACTGCAATTTGAACTCGAATTAGTCAAGCAGATTGCTCATAATGTCCTAGATGGCCAACTCGACACTAATCCAAGAGACGAATATTGGTTGCAATCGGGCATAGAAACCTATCTCTTGATGCTTTTTGTCGAAGAACACTATTCCGACTTGAAACTGTTAGGTAATTTGTCAAATTGGTGGGGAATTAGATCTTATAATTTGGCCCAACTTTCTTTCAACGGCCAATATCTGTTATTTTATGAGCAAATGGCGAGAACCAACCGCAGTCAGTCACTGATCACCCCAAAAGACAGTTTGCTGAAGTTCAATCAAACCTTTGCCAATCCGTATAAGTCTGGGGTCGGATTAAAGTACTTAGACACCTTTAATGGCAAGCCACTCATCAAGGAAGCCATCATCTCATTTTTCTCAGATGGCAATACCAATAAACACACGGTCGAAGGATTTCGAACTCAAGTTGCGTCATTGACCGACAAACCTACGGATTGGTTTTTTGATAACTATGTCAAAAAAAATGATAAACTAGATTTTAAAATCACCCGTAAATCAGGTGATATGTTTCATTTCATTGATCGCTCTAATAGCGGCATTCCTGTCGAAGTGGCCGTAATTTATAAAGACGGCCGTCAATCAAACCAATGGATCAATGGGCCTTCGAAGAAATGGTCTGATCCCAATACAGATCGGATAATCTTAAATCCAAAAATGAACATTCCAGAAGTTCATTACGGCAACAATTCTGCCGGCAGCAAAAGACATTTGTTTTCATACCGGCCTTTGAAATTCAGATTAGGTTCTGACATAGAAAATCCAGCATATTCCCAATTTTTTGCCGTTCCCGTTGTTGAATTTGGCAACATATACGACGGTTTGAGCATTGGAGGTTATTTTACTAATCACTCATTGTTGCGCAAATCGGTTAGAATAAATTTGGTTCCTCAATTTTCGACCAAATCAAAAATTTGGACCGGTAGAGCTTCAACAATTCACTATTACAACCTAGACAATTCCAAGCTATACAACGTCACTTCGGGTATTTTCGCAAGTTACAATTCCATTGACATTGGCCGATTTGGACGTGTTATTGCTCCTTTTGTGTCTCTAAATTTCAGGGATCCTATTGACTTGCGATCCAATTGGCATCAAAATATTACCCTAAAATATTTATCGATTACTAATGACGCTGTTTCTGAGGCAGACCTGACTCCGAACTACGGGATCCTGAATTTGAGATATGGCGCATCCGACAGTAATTTGTTTGATTACAACAGCGGAAAAATAGACCTTCAAATGTCTGGGGACTTTGGCAAGGTAAGTTTAGAATACCAATACAGAAAATTGAGCAATAAAAGGCAATTCAATCTAAGACTATTTGCAGGGGCCTTTCTCTTTCACAACCTCAAGCACACTAATTTTTTCGATTTTTCGCTTGACCGACCTTCCGATTATTTGTTCGAATACAACTACTTGGGAAGAGCAGAAAACAACGGGGTATTCAGTCAACAAATCTTTATATCTGACGGAGGATTCAAATCCATCCTCAATCCACGCTCTGCCAATGAGTGGATAACAACGGCCAACATAAGCGGTAACATCTATCGCTGGATCGAGGTTTATGGTGATGTAGGATTGAGTAAAAACAGCACTAATAGAAGTCCTTTTTTTGCCTATGACTCTGGCATCAGGCTGAACTTCATTCCAGATTATTTCGAGCTCTATTTTCCGGTATATTCCAATCTCGGTTGGGAAATATCTCAACCCAATTATTTCAGTAAACTCAGGTATGTAGTCACCACATCACCTAAAAGATTAGTGGAGCTGTTTAAGAGAAAGTGGTTTTAATTGCACAGCCCCTCAAGAATGGTTAAATTTGTTTCCTTTGAAAAAAACAATAGACGTGTTAAACTTTGGGGATCTAGAAACTGTTTTGACTTTTGAGGACTTCAAGTCCACTTTATTGTCAGACTATCGACTGGCCTATCTCAGCCGTCAATGCAGTTTGCTCGGGCGCAAGGAGGTTTTGACGGGAAAAGCCAAATTTGGCATTTTTGGAGACGGCAAAGAACTGCCTCAACTGGCCTGGTCCAAAGTATTTCAAAACGGTGATTTCAGATCTGGATATTATCGTGACCAAACATTTATGATGGCCATTGGCGCACTCAATCCCGAATCCTTTTTTGCAGGGTTGTATGCCCATACGGATCTAGAAGCCGAACCCATGAGTGCAGGAAGACAGATGGGTGGACACTTTGCAACGCACTGCTTAGACGAGAACGGCAATTGGTTGAATTTGATGGAACAAAAAAATTCAAGTGCCGACCTCTCTCCTACCGGTGCTCAAATGCCAAAATTATTAGGACTCGCTCAGGCATCTAAGATTTATAAAGAATTGCCGGAAATCAAGGCGTCTTTTTTTACCGATGGCGGGAATGAGGTGGCTTGGGGTACAATAGGCAATGCTAGTACAAGTGAAGGTTTATTTTTTGAGACCATTAATGCCGCTGGTGTACTACAAGTGCCAATGGTCATCAGTGTCTGGGACGATGATTATGGCATTTCTGTTCATGCCAAACACCAAACCACCAAAGAAAGTATCTCCGAAATTCTCTCTGGATTCCAACGAAGCGATGATGATTTAGGTTTTGAAATCATGCAAGTGAAAGGTTGGGACTACCCCGCTCTTGTTGAGGTTTATGAAAACGCCAGTGAATTGGCTCGAACCAAGCACATTCCAGTCATCATACACGTTACAGAGTTAACCCAACCACAAGGACATTCTACCTCCGGATCACACGAGCGCTATAAAGACAGTAACCGCTTGAAATGGGAGGCCGACCACGATTGCTTGGTCAAGTACAGAACTTGGCTCCTCCAAAAAGAATACTGCACCCATAAGCAGTTGAAAGATATTGAAGAAGACTGTGAACAACAAGTTAAAGCGGCTCAAAAATCGGCATGGAAAGCTTATTCGTCACCGATCATTGAGGAGCAAAACAGCCTTCTGTCCATTCTTATCCCCTTGGCAAAAAAGACTGTCAACAACCCATATGTAGCATTGGCTGTCGACCAATTAAAAGGAAACTCCACTCCCATACGCAAAGATGTTATCTCTACCGCCCGTAAAGTTTTGCGTCATTGTCAAGGCATCAATGCCAGTGATAAGTCTATCTTGCAAGAGTGGATCAAGAACTACCACATCAAACAATGGAATCATTTCAGCAGCCACCTCTACTCAGCCCAAGCTATCAAGTCGCATGAATCAACCATTATTGCCCCAAACTATGGTAAGGATGCTCCTCTTGTCGATGGTCGTATTATCCTTAGAGATAATTTTGAGGCTCTTTTAGAAAAGTATCCGGAAATGCTGATTTTTGGCGAAGACGCGGGAGTTATCGGTGACGTTAACCAAGGACTTGAAGGGTTGCAGGACAAATTTGGTAAACTCAGAGTAGCCGACACGGGCATTCGTGAAGCGAGTATTATTGGTCAAGGCATTGGAATGGCCATGAGAGGTCTCCGTCCTATAGCAGAAATTCAGTATTTGGACTATGTGTTATATGGCTTACAAATCATGAGCGACGATCTTGCGACGCTACATTACCGTACCAAAGGTCGTCAAAAAGCTCCTCTGATAGTCAGAACAAGAGGCCATCGCTTAGAAGGTATTTGGCATTCAGGATCACCGATGGGAGGCATCGTAAATTTGCTTCGTGGCATGTTTATTTTGGTGCCGAGAAACATGACGCAAGCCGCCGGATTTTACAATCACCTGATGACCATTGACACCCCAGCTTTGGTGATAGAATGTCTCAATGGTTACCGATTGAAGGAAGCACTTCCGGAAAATTTAGGCAACTTCACTACCCCTTTTGGCATAGTGGAAATCCTCAGACCGGGAACTGACTTAACAGTTGTTTCGTATGGCTCCACCCTACGTTTGGTAATGGAAGCTGCACAAGAATTAGCGACTGTTAATATTAATGTTGAAGTAATTGATATCCAGTCTCTTATACCATTTGACTTAAATCATGATATTAAGAAAAGTATCGCCAAAACAAACCGACTTTTAGTCGTCGATGAAGACGTTCCTGGCGGTGCTTCGGCCTATATTTTGGACGCGATCATCAACGGTCAACAAGCTTTTGAACATCTAGACTCAGCTCCTCAAACACTGACTGCCAAGGACCACAGACCTGCTTACAGTACAGATGGTGATTATTTTTCAAAACCCTCTTTGGATGACATTTTCGAAAAAGCTTATGCCATTATGAATGAGGCTGATCCGGAACAATATCCTGCCCTGTAATTTTCAATGCATCAAACGATGTACTAGCTCTTTAAGCAAGTCGCCTTCAGGAATTTCTCGTGCTCCCAGACCTTTGCTTTTCAGGTCGTATTCGCGCAACAGTGCAATATTGCGAGAGGCATATTTCATCGAATAGTTACGTGCCGCGATAGCATAATCTTGCACAAAAAAAGGATTGACGCCAAGAGCAGCAGCTACAGACTTAGGACTATGGTCGTTTAAGGTGTGATACTGCATGATTTGAGTAAAATATGTGAACAACATACCTATAGTCAATACCAAGGGATTCATTTTTGGATTGTCCCCAAAGTGAATGGCAATTTGCTGCGCAATTTCCGATTGACGATTGCCTATGGCTTTACGTAACTCAAAAACATTATAATCCTTGGAAATGCCAATATTGGTTTCAATGTCTTGTGGGGTAATTTGATGGCCTTTAGGAAAGAGTAATTCTAGTTTTTCTAGCTCATTGACAATTTTTGACAAGTCATTGCCGAGAAACTCTACTAACATTTGAGAAGCCTTTGGAGCGATCTCATATTGCCGATGTTTCAAAAAGTCATGAATCCAATGGGCCACTTTGTTTTCGTAAAGGCATTTACAGTCCACAACAGCCCCGGTTTTAGACACTGCCTTGTAAAAGGCCTTTCGTTTGTCCAAGATTTTGTATTTGTAATTGATGACCAACACTGTAGAAGGTTGAGGATTGGCCGCATAAGACGCCATTTGATCTATGGTTTTTACCCAATCTTGAGCTTCCTTAACAATGATCAACTGACGCTCGGCCATCATAGGGAAGCGTTTTGCACTTGACACCACATCCTCTACACTCGCATCTCTGGCATAGAATACCATCTCGTTAAAGGCCCTTTCTTCTTCCGTTAGAGCATGTTTCTTAATTTCTGAGGTAATTAAGTCTATATAATAAGGCTCTTCACCCATGAGGACATATATGGGCCTAAACTTCATTTTTCTTATTTCCTCTAAGATGATATCAATCT
>JALRKI010000006.1 GCA_023254815.1 Flavobacteriaceae bacterium | reverse complement strand
CATTAAAGGCGTTTCCTTCGACATGCTTAAACTGAAAAAATCGATTGGTATGAAAAAGATTAAATTTGCATTACCATCGACGGTAAATGTAGCGATATTTTGATTTTTATCCGAAGCGAAAGCCTTTGGAAATCTCGATATGAAAAAAACATCCAATCAAGACTTAATCAGGTTAGAGCCTGAAGCCTTTAAAACGGCAAAAAAAACGAGACTACAGATCATTCTTGACGACTTGAGGAGTCTCAACAATATTGGCAGTATTTTCAGAACCTCGGATGCCTTCTTAATTGAAAAGATATACCTCTGTGGCATTACTGCTCAACCCCCCCATAGAGACATTCAAAAAACCGCTCTAGGTAGCACGGAGACAGTAGACTGGGAGTATCATCCCCACGCCGTGTCCTTAATTAAAACTTTACAGGAGAATGGAATCATTGTACTCGGCATCGAACAGGCGGAAAAAGCCGTTTGGCTACAAGAATTTCAACCTGATCACAACTCGACCTATGCCATTGTTTTTGGCAACGAGGTGAAGGGGGTTGCTCAAGAGGTCATTGATCAATGTGACGAGGTAATCGAGATTCCACAATTTGGGAGTAAACATTCTCTAAATGTAGCGGTCAGTGCTGGAGTCGTTATATGGGAATTGTTCAACAAATTGAAGTCCTAAAGTCCTTTAATTTCTTTAAGGATTTTCAAATAATGCTGACGGTTGTTTACAAAATCCAGGCCTGTTAAATCTATTATTTTTACAGGAAAGCTTTGCTGAGTTCTCAAATATTCGAGGTAGCTGTCATTGATGCGTTGCAAATAATCCATTTGGATAGAGGCTTCATAATCTCGTCCCCTGTTTTCGATATTCAACAAGAGTTGGTCAATGCTTTGATGCAAATACACATACAAATCCGGTTTCGGAGTGTCTTTATATAGGATGTCAAACAGTTTTCGATAAAGGACAAATTCGTCTTCGGACAAGGTTACTTTAGAAAAAATAAGCGATTTGAAAACGAAGTAATCACTGACCACAAACCGTGAGAACAAATCCAATTGGGACAAATCGTCGTTTATTTGTTGATAGCGCTCAGCCAAAAACGACATTTCAAGTGAAAACGCATAGCGTTTAGGATTCTTATAAAATCGCGGTAAAAACGGGTTTTCCGAAAATCGTTCTAACACCAAATGGGCGTTAAATTCTGCTGCAATGAGCCTGGCCAAGCTAGTTTTTCCTGCGCCTATATTGCCTTCTATGGCCAAATATTGCCCATCGGGCATGGCATATTGGTCGGAAGGGTTTTTAAGCCACAAGTGCACAAGTTCGAGAGGGTTCGTCTGACCTAGCTGACTCAGTAATTCTTTAACCGAGCAATTCATTTTTGGATGAGCAAGCTCGGGGGCAATGTCAGATAAAGGTTGTAAAACAAAATCCCTCAGATGCATTTTGGGATGAGGAACAATCAAATTCTTGTTTTCTAAGACCAATTCGTCAACCATAATGATGTCCAAATCGATGGTTCTAGAGCTGTAATTCTCTTGATTCCTCTGCCTTCCTGCCTGAGTTTCGAAAGTCAGTAGTTTGTCCAAAACTTGTTCTGGAGACAGTTTGGACTCCAAGGAAATACATGCATTGTAAAATGAAGGACCTACAAAACCTTGTGCTTCACATTCATAGATTCGAGATAATTTGTTAACAGATCCTATTTCCAAAAAGCAAAAATCTACAGCAGCCTGGAGACTGGCATAGCGATCTCCCAAATTACTTCCAAGTGCGATGTAATATATCTGCTTGTTTTCCATTGACATCAAATTAACAAAAAGAATATGAGAATTCGATCATCAAAGAATGTCTCCTTGGGCAATTTCGTATGTTTGCATAGCCCCGCTTAAAATTTATTTTTATGCAGCAAAAAGATCGCCTTTTGGCAAACAACTTATATCTTCTTCTTGCGGGACTATTTATCACTTCATTGGTGGTCTCCAATCTAATTTTTCAAAAGTTTTTTTACTGGTATCCTTTTGACATTCACCTCTTTGGTATACCACTTTTTGAACTGTCTGTAGGTATTCTCCCTTATCCAATTACCTTCTTGATCACCGATTTGATTTCGGAAATCTACGGTCAAAAGAATGCCAATAAGGTTGTTGTTGCAGGTATTTTCGCCTCCTTTTTTGCTATGGGAATTATCCTTTTGGCAGATGCTGTCCCAGCCATCGCCAGTTCTCCAATTGACAATCCAACTTTTAGCGCAGTGTTTTCATTGTCGCCAATCGCCGTTTTAGCTTCAATGATGGCTTATTTGTTGGCACAATTTTTCGACATTAGACTGTATCATTTTTGGAAACAAATGACTAAAGGAAAACACCTTTGGCTGAGAAACAACTTTTCGACCTTTTTGTCTCAAATAGTGGATACATCTGCAGTTTTGCTATTGCTGTGTGCCTTTGGTGTTCTAAACTGGAGCCTATTTTTTGGCCTCTTGATTTCGGGAATAATTTTTAAAATACTCATCGCTCTGCTCGACACCCCTTTTCTTTACTTATTCGTTTTTTTGTTTAGAAGACGTTTTAAGCTTAAAGTAGGTGAAGAAATCGATTTAATTAATCCGTAAAAAAACCTCCCCTTAGTATTCTAAAGGGAGGTTAGTTTCAAGTTAAACTCGCATTCAAATGCTAGTACACTTTAAATTCTGTTCTTCTATTTTCAGCGTGCTTACTGTCTGAACAAGGCTTTGAATCGTCACAATCGTTGAGTAACTGTGTTTCACCATAACCAACAGCAATTAATCGATTGGAACTTATTCCTTTGCTGATCAAATACTCTACTACACCTTTGGCGCGTCTTTCTGACAGTTCTTGATTGAACTCGGAACCTCCTTGTGAATCCGTGTGTGATCCAATTTCAACAATTGCATTAGAATTGCTTGTTAGAATTGATAAGATGTATTGATCGATTAATTGCTTTGACTTATCGGTAAGAGCAGCACTGTTCGATGCATAATGAATTGGAACTACTCCAACTTGCTCGGGAATAGTGCAAGGGACCTTTCTCCAAGCAGACATCCCGCCTTTTTTTACTAAAACTTTTTTGATCACCTCAACGGTCTCTGCTGGAATCTGAACTTCCTCAACAGATTCGTCTTTAACCAATACTTTGCGCTTAATGTCTTTGGTGACTTCCGGTATAATTTCCTCTCGAGTTCGGGCTGGAGTCACTTCAACTTCCTTTGCGATAAGTTCATATTTTCCAACAACTCTTTTAGATGCAGTGCTGGCAGGGTTTTCTAGCTTTTCAATAGGCACCTTTCTGACTAAGGCAGGATTTTCTCTATAGTGGAAAATGCGGCAATCGGCAGGATTAATCGAAGGACAATTGGGGTCTTTCTCTCCTGCTACCCATGAGCCCGATTTTGGCATCACCTCTACAGAAATGAAATCGTTTTGAAAGGTCGCTGGAATAATGGTTAGCTGATTATATGGATCGACCATCCAAACTGTATCCATGACAGTTTTATAGGTGGCGGGCTCATAAATCAATTTTTTTGAGGCAGGTCTTACAACAACTGTTGTGACTTCAGTCTCATAAACTGCGGGGATGACTCTAAGTTTTTTATAAGCTGCTCTAGTTTCAATTCGTTCCGATTGTTCCGCATATTCGTCAGGGACTATACATTTAACAAAACAGGAACCATCTTCTGGATTTTCTGGGAGAGTTTCAAAATACTCGACTTGGGCTTGTAATGTTGCACAAAAAAAAACGGCAACACTGAGGTAGAAATACTTCATTGGTTAATTAATTTGGGGTTATTTATGGTTATAAATTTACCAAATTAGACACTTTTTAACCGGATGATTTAGGATGTTTTATTAACAAAGTTTTTCTAGGATATCAGAATTTTGACCATCAGTCCTTCGTTGCTTCTGACATTGAAAACTGTTTGATCTTCAAAAATCAGATACTGTCCCTTTATGCCAGTAAGAACCCCTTGATAGGAAATAACATCATCCAGATTCAGACTGGACACCTTGACTGGATATTTCAATATTGGAAAATTCAAAAGGGTGGGCTCATCCACATCGTGCAAAATGTAAGGTTTGACATCCTTAGGTATCCACTCTAAACAATGTTCCTTCTCGGCTCGCAGGTCAAATTTTGATTCACAGCTTTGAAGCATGAGACGCCAATTAGTTTTGTCATTGTAATGTTCTTTGAGTGCCACCTCGGTAATCCCAGCCAAATAGCGATTTGGCGTTTCTACTATTGGAATAGCCATGTCTGCTCCCTGGTCAATCCATCGAGTAGGAATCTGACTAGATCGTGTTACTCCAACCTTTAAACCACCAGATACAGCCAAATAGACCACGTGGGGTTGCAATTGAATCTTTTTTTCGTAAGCCAAATCCCTATCCTCAATATCCAAATGGGCTTGACTCAATTCAGGTTTCATAATCCAATCGCCTGCCGAAGGAATTTCAAAAAAACACTTCTTACAAAAGCCTTGTCTGAACAAAACGATATCCTGTCTGCAATTCAAACATTGACTCCCAATTTTTTTTATCATTATACTTTTTCCAAGCAATTGATTCATTAAAATCAAATCCGACTCCAAATCCAAATAATATTGAATTGGATTGGTCAATTCAGTTTTCATTTTTACCAGAACACCTTCAAACATACCCGAATATTTTTGTTAAATTCGTCAAGATAAAGATAACCAAATATGTCTATTCCGTTTGTCAATTCCATAGCTTCATGGGTGTTCAAAATGCGGATTCAGCAAATTGAGTTATTTTTAAAATACCCTCACGAAGTTCAAAACGAACTTTTAATGGGTTTAGTTCAAAAAGCTAAAGACACCGAATATGGGCAATTGAACGGTTTCAAAGGTGTTGTTTCATACTCTAGATTTTCCGACAGCGTCCCTATCTCCACTTACGAGAATTATGCCGACATGATTGAGCGTGCTCGGAAAGGCGAAATCAATGTTTTTTGGCCGAATCCAATCAAATGGTTTGCCAAATCGAGTGGCACCACCAATGCAAAAAGCAAATTTATCCCAGTCAGTCAAGACGCCTTAGACGATTGCCATTATGCAGGCAGTAAGGACCTCATTGCTTTATATTTGAACAACAATCCTGAATCAAAATTATTTGATGGTCAGAGCTTGAGACTTGGCGGCAGCAAAGAACTGTATGAGGAAAACGGTACTGTTTTTGGCGATTTATCGGCTATATTAATTGACAATTTACCTCTTTGGGCCGAATTTAAAAGCACCCCAAGTTCGAAGGTCTCTTTGATGAGCGATTGGAATGTCAAATTACAGGCTATTGTTGACGAAACACTGAACGAAAATGTGACCAGTTTGGCTGGTGTACCTTCCTGGATGTTGGTCATGCTCAATCAAGTGTTACAGACTTCAGGGAAATACCATCTGTTGGAAATTTGGCCCAATTTAGAAGTGTATTTCCACGGTGGGGTAAGTTTTCTGCCCTATAAGACCCAGTATGAAAACATTTTGCCAAATTCGGGTTTCAAATACTATGAAATTTACAACGCCTCCGAAGGGTTTTTTGCTATTCAAGATCAAAACGATTCTTCTGATTTGTTGCTCATGTTGGACTATGGTATTTTTTATGAGTTCATTCCAATGTCAACTTTCGAAACTTCGTCTCAGAAAATTATTCCACTTCACGAAGTCGAATTGAATCAAAATTATGCCCTCGTCATTACTACAAACTCTGGTTTGTGGCGATATTTGATTGGAGACACTGTCAGATTCACCTCCCTTTCGCCATATCGCATTCGCATAACGGGTAGAACCAAGCACCATATTAATGCCTTTGGCGAAGAATTGATTATTGAAAATGCCGATTACGCTCTGAAATCGACTTGTTCTGTCACAGGCGCCGAATTGGTTGATTACACTGCTGCGCCAATTTTCATGAAAGGCAAGGAAAAAGGAGCTCACGAATGGCTGATAGAATTCAAAACTCCACCAGAAAACCTAGATGACTTTGTGCTACTTTTTGACAAAGCCCTGAAATCAGTTAATTCGGACTACGAAGCCAAACGGGCCAACAACATGACGCTAAACCCACCTGTAGTGCATCTTGGAAGAATTGGTCTTTTCCAAGATTGGTTGGCATCAAAAAACAAATTAGGTGGACAACACAAAGTGCCTAGATTGTCTAATACAAGAGACTATTTAGAAGAGTTGAAAGCAATGAACTAAGACACTGCTTTCAATTGATTCAATCTCGACTTCGATAATTTACCTTCAACATAGGTCTTTGTGATGTTGAGCTTGTCTTCTGCTCCACTGGGAAAATCAAACATGGCGTCGTTGAGAATTTCTTCACACAGCGATCGCAGTCCTCTTGCTCCAAGTTTGTAGTCTATGGCTTTCTCTACAATTAAATCCAAGGCTCCATCTGTGAAAGTGAGTTTGATGTTATCCATTTCAAACAATTTTTCATACTGTTTCACCAAGGCGTTTTTGGGATCGGTGAGAATGGATCGCAGGGTCTTGGCATCCAATGGGTTCATGTAAGTTAGAACTGGCAATCGACCAATGATCTCAGGAATAAGCCCAAAGTTTTTCAAATCTTTGGCGGTAACATATTGCAGGAGATTGTCCGTATCAATTTCATCCGCTTCTTGTGAGGCCTTGTACCCAATTGCACTCACATTCAAACGTTTGGAAATGGAGCGTTCAATGCCATCGAAGGCACCGCCAGCAATAAAAAGTATGTTCTCAGTATTGACTTCAATAAATTTTTGATCTGGATGCTTGCGACCACCTTTTGGAGGAACATTGACTTTGGTCCCTTCCAGCAATTTCAATAAGGCTTGTTGTACCCCTTCTCCCGAAACATCGCGAGTGATGGATGGATTGTCACTTTTACGCGCTATTTTGTCGATTTCGTCAATAAATACAATCCCCCGTTCAGCTTTAGCTACATCATAATCGGCCACCTGGAGCAGTCGCGATAAAATGCTCTCTACATCCTCTCCAACATAACCAGCCTCAGTCAAAACAGTAGCATCAACTATAGCCAAAGGAACTTTAAGCATTCGAGCAATGGTCTTGGCTAAAAGAGTTTTTCCAGTGCCAGTCTGACCAACTATGATAATGTTACTTTTTTGAATTTCTACCTCATCCTCATTCGAAGGTTGTAATAATCTTTTATAGTGATTGTAAACTGCAACGGCCATGACACGTTTTGCTCGATCTTGACCAATGACATAAGTGTCTAAAAATTCCTTAATTTCAGCTGGTTTACGAAGGGTCAAATCGTTTGACAATGATTGTTCTCCTTTGTTTCCAGCTTCTTCTAATACAATACCATTGGCTTGCTGAATACAACGATCACAGATGTGAGCATCTAACCCGGCAATGAGGATATTAGTCTCAGGTTTTTTTCGACCACAAAATGAACATTCTAAATCTTGTTTTGCCATAATAAATGTACTCTAACTTCTGGTCAGGATTTCGTCAATCATTCCATATTTCAAGGCCTTATCTGATTTCATCCAATAATCATCCATGGCGGCATCTAATTCCTCTGCGGTGGCTGGCTTTTGCTTTTCATTCTTTCCCCGTCCACCACGACCTCCACGACCACCACTGCCTCGACCTCCTCTGCGCCCACCACCTCCACGTCC
>JALRKI010000142.1 GCA_023254815.1 Flavobacteriaceae bacterium | reverse complement strand
CGACTTCAAGGCGATACTGGAGCCGGAATGTCTTTTACAGAATTCACTTATCAATTGATCCAAGGCTACGACTTTTATCATTTGCACAAGCATTACGGTTGTGAACTCCAGATGGGTGGCAGCGACCAGTGGGGTAATATTACTACAGGCATGGAGCTTATCCGTCGGATGAATCCAGATCAGGAAGTTCAGGCGTTTGCCTTAACTTGTCCTTTAATCACCAAGTCCGATGGTTCTAAATTTGGCAAATCGGAGTCTGGAAATGTTTGGTTGACGCCAGAACGAACGTCTGTATATAAATTTTATCAATTTTGGCTCAACACTTCTGATCAGGATGCCGAGAGCTACATCAAGATTTTCACCTTTTTGGACAAATTAACCGTCGACCAACTCATAAGTGAACATCAAGATGCACCTCATTTGCGTAGATTGCAAAAACGGTTGGCTCATGAAGTAACCAATTTTGTCCACGGAGAAGATAGTACCAGACAAGCCGAACAAGCATCTGACATTCTCTTTAGTAAAAACTTTAAAACCGAAATTCAAGGTCTGGACGAATCCACGTTTAACGAAGTTTTTGAGGGTGTGCCAATGGTCAATTTGTCAAAATCGGAACTCAGCGGAGGTCTAGATATGATAGGCGCATTGTCTGCCAAAACACAATTTTTGCCCTCTAATGGTGAAGCCCGGCGCGCCTTACAGGAGCAATCCATCTCAGTCAATAAAGAAAAGATCGGTCTAGATTATTTGCTTACCTCATCCGACTTAATCCAAGGCGCTTATGTGGTGATCAATAAAGGCAAAAGGCAGACTTTTATTCTTAAGTTTATTTAGAATTTTAAGTCAACAGTACTGCAAATGTCCCAAAGAATAAGACGTGAAGTAGGAGGAGGTGGTTTGCAAAGGCTTGGGGGCGATCGGCAACCAAACTGTGATAAAGAAATTGCAGCGGCAGCGATGCAATAAGCCAACCGAGATAGTTGGACATCGGAGCATTGCCAGATTCAAAAGTCCAATAATCGAACAAGGGAGCTACCGGTTCTATACAGAGGTCAATCAACACCATTAATAGACTGCCAAAAAATGCGGCTATCGCCATTCGATCTGGGAAAACTTGCGCAGATACTGCTCCTGTCATAAATGTCAAACTGACCCAATTGGCACCTATCAGAATTGGCACCCCCATAAATTTCGCACCCAGATTATCGCCATAAACGTAGTTCCCGAATATCAAACCCGTTTGAACTCCAACTATTTCGACGATCAAGCCAAATACATAGACTAAAACGACCGTAAAGATGATTCTTTTGTTAAAATTTTTGAAATTGATCAATAACAAAACAAAGCACAACAGCAAATTGACAGGAGTGAGTTGTAAAAATAGTTCGCGATTGCCATATAGAATTCCAAAAATGCCAGAACAAAACACCAGCCAAATGACACCAGTAGAAATCCACATGACCTTATTCGCAGGAAGAAATAGTTTTTTAATCATTTTGTATTAAATCTGTTACAATTTTAGCCGACAACAGGCATAAAGGAATGCCACCTCCTGGGTGGACGCTGCCTCCGCAGAAAAATAAATTCTTGATCTCTCGTGAAAAATTAGCATGCCTCAAAAAAGCCGACATTGTGCTATTGCTCGATGAGCCATAGAGTGCACCTTGATGCGATCCAGTGCGCTCAGCAATCATCGGGGGCGTCATGACATATTGCTCTTCTATAAGAGGCTTGAGGTCTTTTTGTAAAATGAGACCCAGATGATCTAGTACCACTTCTCTCAATTGGTTAACCATGTAGTCCCAATCTTGCCCTGTGTCACATGGAGTGTTGATCATGACAAACCAATTTTCACATCCCGTTGGAGCGTCGCCAGCAACATCCCGAGAAGTGATGTTGACGTAAATTGTTGGATCGAGGGAGATTGTTTTGTTATTGAAAATAGCTTCAAATTCGGCTTTATAATCTTCTGAAAAAAAGATGTTATGCAATTCAAGATTGGAAAAAGTAGATTTGATGCCCCAATAAAAAATGATGGCAGAACTCGATCTGGCTTCGTTCAAAATTCGCTCTGGTGCTTTTCGATTGGGCAGCAAGTTGCGATAGGTAGGAACCACATCAATATTGGAAATCACCAATTCAGCATCTATCCTTTGATTTCCAGTCTGAATACCTATAGCTTTGTTTTGTTGTACTAAAATTTCGTCTACTTTTTTGTTGAGGTGAATGGTGACACCACATCTCTTGGCCAATTCTGCAATGGATTCGCTAATTGATACCATTCCACTATTGGGAATGAAAGTGCCGTAATGCTGTTCCAGGTGCTGAACTAAAGTCATGATCCCTGGAGTTTGAAACGGGTTCGATCCGTTGTAAGTAGCAAATCGGTCATAGAGCTGAACCAAATGAGGTTCCTCAAGTTGCTTTTGATTGACCTGATGCAAACTTTGTCCAATTTCGAAAAGAGATAGATTTTTGATACATTCCCAAGTTTCTTTTCTCAATAGGCCTCGCCATTTGTGAAGTGATTGCTCTAAAAAAAGAGGAGCTGTCAAGTCGTATTTCTGTTGAGCGCGATGAAGATATGTCTCCAGTCTCACTGACGGAACTCCTAGTTGATCTTCCACCTCCTTCAAAAATGCTGATTGGTCGGCATAAGCATTCAGTACAGTGCCGTCTTTCCAAAAGTATTTGCATCCAATGTTCTTCTTAGTGTATAGAAAATGATCTTCAACTTTTTCACCCGCCAGCTCAAATAGCTCAGTAATAAAATGTGGCATAGTAAAAAGTGAAGGGCCTGCATCGAAGCGGTAGTCACCTAATTTGAACGATGAAAGTTTACCCCCTACGAATCCATTGGCTTCATAAATGGAGACTTGATGTCCAGCGACGGCCAATCGAACCGATGCGGCCAGTCCTGCAATGCCGGATCCAATTATAACTACTTTCATCAATTTTTATCATTGCAAAAGTCAGTTATATTTATATTATATTACAATATATTGATTAAATTTTAGAAAGATATTTTAAACGATTGTTTAAAAAAATCAAATTACCATTAGATTACATCCTCTGACTTCGGAGTTGTCAAAACGACCGAGCACTTCAAAGCTTTGGTTAGAATGTAATCGACCTAGGTCGTGTGTAGCCAGAAAGGAGCAAGTATGAAGATTGGCCAAATCAATAATATTAAGCCCACCCGTAGCGCCAGGTCTTGCGATTTGCAAAGGGTCTTCTTGTTCTCTAACTAAGACCTTCATCCAAGGTGGACAATGGAATAGGCCATTGCCTTTTGAATAGGCCTGACTCATTAATTCAGTCATGCCGTATTCACTGCTGATTTGATCAACTTCAAAAGCTTTAGTCATGATGTCATGAAGCTCCTTTCTAATCAACTCTTTGCGTTTGCCCTTCATACCTCCAGTCTCCATCAGAGTGGTGTACTTAAGAGGTTGCGGAAATTGTTCGGCCAAATCGAGAAGTGCAAAGGTCACACCTATCAGAACAGTAGGTTGCTGGGTGGCTTCTAGTTTTGCAATAACTTCGGTCAATTCTTTGAGATTATTCAAGTAAAATCCA
>JALRKI010000141.1 GCA_023254815.1 Flavobacteriaceae bacterium | reverse complement strand
TCAATAAACACTACTCTGACCAGTAGGGTACCAATCTATGAATGGCAAAGCCATCGCATTTGGGGAGCTACGGCAATGATGTTGAGTGAATTACAGGAATTGATGAAACAAGTGACTTAGTTTTTCTATTTTTGCTCATTGGGGAAAACACTAAACGTAATGGGGTTATTCAAAAAAAATATTTTCGGTCATAATTTGTTGATTAAAACTTGGGTAATCCGAGTATTGGGAGTTTTGTCTCACCAGCGTTTCAATGGGTTCAACAAAATGAAA
Organism: Flavobacteriaceae bacterium; assembly: GCA_023254815.1. Lineage (GTDB taxonomy): Bacteria > Bacteroidota > Bacteroidia > Flavobacteriales > Flavobacteriaceae > JALRKI01. The sequence goes on along the minus strand of JALRKI010000141.1, from coordinate 3,762 downwards.
ATTGAAGGCTCAGAAATTCTTCGCAATCTTCCCGAAAATAATGTGTTATTCATTTCCAATCATCAAACATATTTTGCGGATGTCATTGCAATGTTTCACGTTTTTAATGCCAGTTTAAAGGGTCGTGAGGATTCTATTAAAAATGTAGGTTATCTATGGAAGCCTAAATTGAACTTGTACTATGTTGCTGCAATAGAGACTATGAAATCTGGTTTGTTGCCAAAAATCATGGCCTATGCCGGATCCATAAGCATTGAAAGAACATGGAGAGCCGATGGACAAGATGTCAATCGTCAAGTGAAGATGGGAGACATCTCCAGTATTGCTAAGGCTTTGAAAGATGGGTGGGTTATTACTTTTCCTCAAGGAACTACAACCCCTTACAAACCCATTCGCAAAGGAACAGCTCATATCATAAAGCACTATCAACCCATTGTTGTTCCAATAGTGATCGATGGCTTTAGGCGAGCCTATGATAAAAAAGGTCTCAGAATTAAAAAGAAAAATGTGATTAAACACATGAGTATCAAACCGCCTCTGGACATTGATTATGCCAACGATTCAATTGACATTATTGTGAATAAAATTGAAATGTCCATTGAGCAACACCCTTCATTTCTTAGAGTGGAAAAAAATGTACCATTAGAGGTTTGAGCCTAGAGCCTATACCTCAGAATCTTCGAGAAGTTTGTAGTTGGCTTTCAGTCGTCTTAACAATGTACCATAGGTCAACCAATAAATCAACAGCAACCCAAGGGTGAATAAGGTTAAAATCGCGAATGTGACTAAGACTAATCTCGCGAAGAAATATTTGTCCTGCTGTTTTATTTGAATGTCATTGACGGTTGCCATCAGTTCAGCATCAAAGTTCATCATCATTATTAGTGTAGCAATTGTGCCAGCAATCAGCAGAATGATGTTTATGGCCACATAAAGTTTTACTGTTTTTCTGGTTTTCATGATCTTGGCCATGAGTTGCTTGGTGTCTTCAACCAATGAAATTCTTTTATAATTGGAATAAAACCGAAATAAAAAATAAATCAAAATGGCGTAGCTCAAAATTTCCAATCCATTGAAGAAGTTGACAAATACCTTTGACTCCGAAATGCCACCGCCTGACTTGTCGTGGAAAGCCCATGATAAAAAGGCCCATAAAGCAAACTCTATTAACCCAAATACAAAAATCCATTTGACCAAATTGGTAGATTTTCGTTTGAGAATATTGGTAAGTTGTGCCTTATCGAGATGGACAAAGCTATCGGATTGATTTTTCCATTTTTCCTTAAACTGATCTAATGCGTCCATATTGTTTTAGGGATTGATTAGCGTTTTTAATTTTATTTTGATGCGATTCATTTTGACTCTTGCATTCACTTCGCTTATGCCCAGAGTTCGGCTTATTTCGAGATAACTATTGTCTTCGACATAAAGCAGCACTAGGGCCTTGTCAATATCGTTCAATTGACCAATGGCGTTGTAAAGGGCATCCATTTGTAGGTCCATCGTACTGTCATATGGCTCCGATTTCAAAGCATATGAAAAATTGTCAATGTCCAAATGTTGTCTTTGACGCTTTTCCTTACGGTAAGAGGTAATGGCAGTATTGAGTGCCACCCGATACATCCATGTGCTAAATTTTGATTCTCCCCTAAATTTGGGATAGGCATGCCAGAGTTGAATGGAAATTTCTTGAAACAAATCGTCACGCGAAGCTTGATCTCTACAATAAATTCTGCAAACTTTATGCACAATGTTTTGATGAGATTCGAGAAGTTCTAAAAATTGCTCCTTAAGACTGTCGTTCAATGTAAAATGAATTCAGAGATATGTAGGTTTTTCCGCAAAAATGTTACAACTTTTTTCTCTACTCGATAATTCCTCCACAACTGACTCTTCCACCTGCATCGCCAGTAGGTTGGGTGCGGTAGTCATCTACACCTTGATGAACAATGATGGCTTTACCAACGATGTTTTTATTAGGGTCATCGCAGGTCAAGCACCATTCGGAAGTGCTAAATTCAATGTTCCCACGACCAGTTTCATCTGCAGAAAAGTTACCAACATCACCGCGGTGGTATCCTTCTTTCGATCCCCATTTACCATGAGGTTGAGCTGTGGGATTCCAATGTCCTCCGCTCGATTTGGCATCATCAGAGGAACAATCTGCTTTTTCATGCAAATGAAATGCATGCGTTCCTGGGTCTAACCCCTCCAGTTTGGCACTCATATAAACAAGACCATTAATTTGCTGAAACTTAACTTCACCCACTGCTGAACTCCCACTTTTTGAGTTCAAATAAACGGTAACTGTTGATTCGGGGGAAGTTGTTTTGGAGTTGTTGATTTTGCAAGAAATCAATACAAGAGTACAACTCAAAGTCAGAATGAGGATAAATGTTTTCATGGCAATAATTTTGATAGTGATAAAGTTACGTCATAAATCCCAAACATCAGAGTTGGCATTTCAGTATAAAAGGTCTAATTTAGTAGAGCTTTAAATACCTACTTATGAAAAAATATATAGTTCCAGTTGATTTTTCTGAACATTCCGAGTATGCTTTAATGGCCGCTGCCAAAATGGCTCGAGGTGACGATTCTGAAATTATAGCATTGCACATGCTAGAATTATCCGAAACTCTATTGTCAGTCTCGGTCAAAAGTCTGTTTCACAACGCATGGCAAGTATTTTGTTGCATTTGAAAAAGCAAATCGGCCTCAACTCAGAAGGCTATATCGCTGTTCAATTATCGAGATCTGATTATGCCAATATCGTAGGTGCTGCCACAGAGTCAGTCATCAGAGTCCTTGCCCAATTTAAAAAAACTGGGCTTATTAATATTCAAGGCAGAAACATCAAAATCAAGAACATCGCTGGCCTACAAGCGATTTCCTCTTCAGTTATTCAATGATTGAAAACGTGCTGACTTCCTTAAAGGGAGACAGGTCCAAAGCTTTTACAGTTGATTGATACTCTATCCAATCTTTTTCAAAATAGGAGTTAGTCTGTTTTAATGCCTCGATCAGAGCGTTTTTCGCTTGATCAACCAAGCGAAATTCTGTTGAGGTCAGTCCCGAAGGTCTCGAAAGAACATAGGATTGAGCACTATACATTCTTGAAACAATGGATACTTCCGGGTTTTGTGTAATCCCTTGTCGGTCATCTTCCTTGCCAATGTAGAGAGCCACCAGTTTTTCAATTTTCTCACTTTCTTTATTGGATTGGTCTATAACATCCTGGTATTTTTCTTTGTCCAAATCTTTCATAGATTCATTGAACTTACTGATGATTTCTTTACTGTCAGTCAATTGCTTCACGGCGTCTGCCGCAGTTTGCTGCATTTGCTCCAATACTTTAGCCATGTTATATTGTTCTGTCAAACTATTTAAATCGACATCAAGTCTTGGGTCTAGCTTTACCGTTATTTGCGTTTCAACAGTCACACTATCTTTTGACAATACCATGCGATAGGTTCCTGGCAAGACGGTTGTTCCGCTCGGTTCGCCTCTAGAAGAACGAGACCGTCTCGAAGGTCGATCGACTCCCTTCTCGTCCAAGCGCCATTTCCATGTATAAACCCCTGATTTTTTTGGAGTGGGTTGTTTCAAATGTCTGATTTCCTTGTCTCCAAGATATATTCTGAGGTGTAAAGAGTCTTTGGATTTTTTGTCATCATCATTACTGGTTGTATCTACTTTGACAAAATAAGATAAACGACCTCCGCTATCTATGTTCTCTCCGTTAAACATATCGTCTGCCCCAAA
>JALRKI010000098.1 GCA_023254815.1 Flavobacteriaceae bacterium | reverse complement strand
TGCATTAGAGATTTGATCGAGTGCTAGATGCAAACCTTCACCACTGTATTTGGATGCCAGTTTTACAAACCTAACAGTTTTTGGCTTAATCTTGTCAGTGAAAGATGCAACTATTTCTAAAACAGATTGAGTTACCAAATTGTTTATAACAGGCAAAACCGTTTTTTTATTCAACAAATCTGAAACCTCGCTAATGCTGATTTCCCCAACCCTTTCAATGGCCTCGACGATCAGGTATTCATCATCATTCAATAGAGAAGTATTCCGATCAAAGTCTATATGATGCTTTAATTTGGTTTCGCTCTGAAGAAGAAAAGCACTGGGCAAAGCAGCTCTCATGACATCCCCAATTGGACAGAGATAGTATTCTGCTATCCAGTCCCAGTGATTCAACTGTGTTTGAGTTACAATAGGGAACTCGTCCAGAATATGATCTATGGGTTTAGCGTCATATTTTTCTGGTGTGACTTGGTGCAAACTATGCACTAGGGCTGCGTAAATTTTTCTCTTGCCAAATGATACGGCTACCCTAATTCCAGGTTGAATAAAACGGGCCTCTTCTTGAGTGACTTCATAAGTGAAATAACCGCCCAATGGCAAAGGAAGAATAACATCGATGTAGTTCATGCTAGGATTTGTTCGGTGTCCGTTTGATTTCCTTGATAGTTGCGTTGAGTTCAAATCCAAGTAACAAAATAGTAGAGTTAAGCCAAATGAACAACATCAGAGCAAGAAGACCTCCCAAAGTGCCATAAAGTTTGTTATATGTGCTAAAATTGTCGAGATAAATCCCAAAAAAATAAAATGTTGCCATAAACAGCGCAGTTGTCATGACCGCTCCCCAATTAAAAAACCTCCCTTTGACTCCTTCTTTGGTTCCAAAAAAATAAATTAACGAAGTAAAAATGTAAATCGACAAGGGTATTACAAAAATTTGAATGATGCTGATGACGGCATTATCGGAACCACTGTAATCGAGTTTTGTCAAAATTCGCATGGTATAAAACTTGATGCACACGTAGGCAACTGCAGCCACAATAATAAACAAGGCTATGAGCAATCCCAAAAACAACGACACCAAGTACTGTTTAAAAAAATTTCTTGTCAACTTCACGTGATATGAGTTTTCAAAGGCAGATAGTATGGCACTTACCCCATTGGCAATTAGAATCAAAGTAAGCACGAAAGTGGTTGACAAGAGACCACTCTGATTTTGATGTTGTATTTCTTTAAATACCGACACTAAATAATTGCCAGAATCGCCTGGGAAGGCAGCATGAATAAATTGTAAAAACTGAGCCTCGAAGTCATCTACTGGGACATAAGGCACTATAAATGGAAGCAAGGTGATCAAAAAAATCAACAAAGGAAATATGGCCATAAATAAGCTGAAGGCTATAGCCCCCGCTCTTGAAGTCAATGCCCCTTGAACAATGCCAATGATGTACAATTCCAATAGATCGTATAAAGACCAGTCCGAGTTAGACGCAAGTCTAATCTTTTGAAGACCTTTTATTACCCATCCCAATACAGGAACTTTAATAAGTCGCGCAGAGAGCTTAGACGTCATATCAAAAGGCTTTAAAACTAAGGTCTAAATTATGAACTGAATGAGTAATGGCTCCAGTAGAAATGTAATCTACTCCACACCTCGCATATCGTGCAATGGTTTTTTCTCCAATATTGCCAGACGATTCTGTCTCGCATTGTCCATTGATCATGTCGACTGCGATTTTAGTGTCATCAACCGAAAAATTGTCGATCAAAATTCTCTTAACTCCTTGATGCTGTAACACTGCCTCGATTTCGTCAAAATTTCTTACTTCGACTATTATTTCCAAATTGAGCCCATGGGTTGTCAAGTATTCCTTGGTTTTGTTAATGGCTTGATGAATGCCTCCCGCAAAATCGATATGATTGTCCTTCAACATGATCATGTCGTAGAGGCCAAAGCGGTGGTTGTATCCACCTCCAATCCTCACTGCCCATTTTTCCAACAATCTTATTCCTGGTGTTGTTTTTCTTGTATCGAGAAGCTTGGTGCCGGTACCCTCAATCAAATCGACAAAATGTCTTGTCTTAGTTGCTATGGCACTCATGCGCTGCATGGTGTTGAGCATCAATCGCTCTACTTTAAGCAAGGACAAACTCGACCCTCTTACAGTAAACACTACATCTCCAATTTCTACCGTTGTCCCATCGGAAATCAGCACATCAACTTTCAAATTAGAATCGACAATATCACAAAGTCTTTGAGCAAAATCAACACCCGCAATGACACCCTTTTCTTTTACTAACAACCTAGCATCACCTCTATTTGATGACGGTATACAGGCCAAAGAACTATAATCTCCGGAGCCGACATCTTCCTCTAATCCTCTTTGAATGATGAGTTCTAAATCCAAGTCGAATTGAGTTTTCATAGTGGGCCTAATTGTTCACGAAATTACTAATTGATTTTTGATTAACCTCAAAACGAAAGATCAGATGATTAGTTGTATTACTTTTGTCGGATGAAGATTACACTTTTGACTGTTGGAAAAACAACTTCTAAGGAATTAGAAGTCTTGATTGAAGATTATGTAAAACGAATTGGTCACTTCGTGAAATTTGAAATCAAATGCATCTCCAACCAAAAGCTCTCAAAAAACCTCGATGAAAACGGGGTTAAAACAGCAGAAGGCCTAAAAATACTGGAAAGCCTCAAGTATTACGATGACGTAGTATTATTGGATGACCGGGGCGAAACGTTGCGTTCTGTAGAATTTGCAAAAGAATTACAAAAGCAATTCAACAACAGTCACAAAAACATTTGTTACGTAATCGGCGGAGCCTACGGGTTTTCGGATGCTGTTTACAAAACTGTTGAAAGACGGCTTTCGCTGTCCAAAATGACGCTCTCTCATCAAATGGTCAGGTTGTTATTTGTAGAGCAATTGTATCGAGGATTGGCCATTATTAATCACCTCCCCTATCATCACGAATAATTTCAATCAACCTCGTAGTCGAGTTTCATGGTAATGGTAGCTGTTTTCTCTTTTGAATCGGTATTGTAAGTACCGCCCCAAG